>JALYYT010000051.1 GCA_030946285.1 Gemmatimonadota bacterium | reverse complement strand
GCGAGATCGGTCTCCAGCGGAGGCTGCAGCAGATTGCCACGACCATCGCTCACTATAACCACTCGCGGGCGCGACAGCATTTCCGGATTCGGATTCGCGGCGATGACGACTGCAAGCTCGAAAGTATCGAGGACCACCAGAGTGCCGGTCGGGTAGATCCCCAGGAGCGTGATGAACGCCTTGACCACCACCGGATCCAGGCCACGCCGCGGATTGTCGCGCATTTCCTGGAGTACCGCTGAGGGCGGGAACGGTTTTGTCTGATATGCGCGGCGGCTTGTCGCGGCGTCGTACGCGTCCGCGACGGCGACGATCCGGCTCATCATGGACAACGCGCGCGGGCGTATGACTTTCGGATATCCGGTGAAGTCGCGACGCATGTGATGCTCGTGGGCAACAACCATTGCCCGATACGGGAGCTCCTGAACGCCGCGCATCTGGAACAGTGTGAGCATGCCGAGCCACGGGTGCGCCATGATCCTGCGCCAGTCGTCGTCGTCGAGCGCGGTTGCCTTGTGAATCAGGTCGGTGGGTACGCGGGACTTGCCGATGTCGTGCATCAGCGCCGCGACGCCCAGTTCGTAAAGCTGCATCTTGCTCATGCCCATTCGCTTCCCCAGCGCGACGGCGAAGATGCATACGTTGACGGAGTGGGTGTAAGTGTACTCGTCATACTCGCGCAGCGTCGTCAGGCCGATGAGCGGAGCCTCCTCACCGAGCAGTTCATCAACGATCGACTGCACAGCGCGCTTGATCTTGCGAGCGCTCGGCACGCGTCCCATGCGGACCGATCCCATGACGTCCTTCGTAAGCGCAACCGACTGGGCGTACGTACGGCGCGTGGCGGCCCGCGAGGCTTCACGTACTTCTACGATTTCTTCCGCGTCCTCACCGGCGCCGATCTCGAAGACAGTGACGCCAGCCGCGTGCAACTGATTTACCACGACGTCGGCTTCGCCATCGTCATTCGCGCCGACCTTCTCCAGCGTGGTGATCAGCACGTACCAGTCGCGGGACGAAGCTTCGCGGATGAGTTTGACCGACCCTACTCCGGCCTTGTGAAACAGCTCGAGCACCCTTCCAAAGCTCGCGTAATTGCTGAGGTCCAGCCGGAGTCGCGTGCCGTTGATGAAGATGAACTCGCCTTGAGCCCGAAGATCCAGCTCCTGGTCTGCTGCGCGCGCATCCGATGCCGCGGTCGCGAGCTCGGCCAGGGATTTCTGAACGGATTGGTGCTCCGCCGGATACAGCTTCATCACGCGCGTTGCGGCATGTACGGCGACAATGAGCGCCCGGCCCGCCTTGCGGTTAGCCGCTGTTTCCTCGCGTTCGCCCTCGTCGGTTGCGATGGCGTTCATGGCGAGCCTCTGACCACTCGCGCTGCGGCGCTTCTGACTATGACTTCCTTGTCGTTCATGACCTTTCGGACAGCGTCCAGCGCCCGCTCGTTGCCGAGTCTGCCGAGCGCCATCGCTGCGCATGCGCGCGTGACCGGATCCTCCCGCTTCCCCAGCATTCCGCGAGGCACGAGGATGGATTCCAGCAATGGGACTGCATCTGCGCCGGCGAGTTGTGTGTAGCCTTCGAAGAACGCGGTCTTTTCTGCCGAGGTCCCTTCGCGTAGCAGCCGATCCTTGATTGCGGCTTCAACGCGTGCAAGAATTGGCTTGTGGCCGGCGTCGCACAGCATTCTTACGACAGTCATGCGTACGTCCCTGTCTGCGTCGTCAATGCCCTTTTCCATTACGCGAAACGCCGACGGCGTTCCGATCCGCCCGAGTGCCTCGATTGCAGCAGTGCGGATCCTGTCGCTTTCCGACTCGAATGCTGCCGCAAGATTACCAACGGCAGCCGGCGATTGAAGGTGACCAGCGCGTCTGATTGCTTCCAGCGCAACAGCTTCGTCTTTCGATCCGATCAACGACATGAGAACTTCCGGGTTCGCTCCAGCCAGACGGTTCACCGATCCTTCGATGAGCGCGCGAAGTGCGGAATTCCGTGTATTCACCAGATGGGAGATGAGCGGACTCATCGCTGGCGCCGTGAGTTGATCGAACAGGGCGACGAGATCCTGCTGCGGAGGCGTCAGTTCGGTGAGCTCCAGCTCGTCCAGCAGCTGGTTCATGGTCAGCGGATCGCTCATCTGGCTCACGAGCTGTCCCAGTCGCTCGCGGTGCGATGAGAGCAGATCATCTGCTCGTGCCGCCGCAACTGTGCATTCGCGAAGCAGGAATGCAGCTGTCCGAAACTGCAGCCGCGTCAGGAGCGCGATGAGAAACTGCTCGAAGACTGCGCAGATTTCCTCGCGCACCGTCGGGTCCTTCTGCGCTTCGAACGTGTCCAGAAGCGCAGCGGCGACCGAGAGCCTGAGATCTCCGGTGAAATCGTCGCGCACTGCCTGCTGCAGATAGGCAATCTCCTGCTCTTCCAGAAAGTAGAGCGTCGAATCGAAGTCGGATATCTTTGCGAACTGGGATGAGCCCGAACCGTAGCTGCCTTCGTCCTTCTCGATCTCTGCCGGCGAATCGATTTCGCCCCCCGGCGCCCCACCCCGTAGGAATTCCGCGCCTGGCGCGGTATAGCCTTCCCCGCCTGCTTCCTCGTACGTATACGACAGGCAGTCGAAATCGCACTCCCAGAAGAGGGTTACCAGATCCTCTTCACCGCTCACTTGTGCTCGGGCGGCCTGAAGTGCTGAGAGAAATCGCGGAAGCTCCTTGTCTTCGAAGCCCTTCCTGATCTCAATCGTGCGGATGCCATCCTTGTAGAACAACCACGGCAGACTCTCGCCGCCGCGATCGGCCTCGGCGTACACGGTCGTCTCACCACGGAGAAACCCTGTTTCGGTCACCAGGAGTTCGACGCCGTCCATCTTCTGCCACAGCGAGACGAATGCCGAGCGCGCCGAATCTATCGCGCGGACATGCATCGGATTGTTCGGCAGGTAAAGCTGGAACGATCTGAACGCACGTGCGAGCGCCTTGAGCGTCTCCGACACCGCCGCGTCGCCCGGATCCGCGGCACTGCGCGCTCCTGCTGGCGGCGGTGTTAGCGAGTTCTGCGAAACCTCCATCAGTCTTGGTCACCCTGCATCGCACGAACCTGCGCGACATCCTTGTCGCCACGCCCGCTTACACAGAGAAGCACCGAATCGTCACTCGCCCATTGACCTGCGCTCGCGAGTATCCACGCCACGGCATGAGACGTCTCGAGTGCGGGTATCACTCCTTCGAGGCGACTCAGCACGCCAAAGGCTTCGAGCGCGTCGGCGTCGGTGACAGCCACATACTCTGCGCGCCCGGAGTCCTGAAGGAAAGAGTGCTCCGGCCCGACGCCTGGATAATCGAGCCCTGCGGAGATCGAATGGGCAGGATGCACCTGCCCATTTGCATCCTGCAGCAGATAGCTCAACGAACCGTGCAGAACTCCCGGAGTCCCGCGAGCCAGAGATGCGGAATGGCGGTCGGTGCCAAGCCCTTCGCCTGCAGCTTCGACTCCTATGAGCCGGACGGAAGCGTCGTCCACAAACGCGTGGAACACACCCATCGCGTTCGAGCCTCCTCCGATGCACGCAACAACGGCGCTCGGAAGTCGTCCTGTCTGCGTCAGCATCTGGTGCCTCGCCTCACGACCGATCACGCTCTGGAGATCCCGAACCATGCGCGGATACGGAGCCGGACCCACAACCGAGCCGATGATGTAATAGGTCGACTCCACGTTCGTCACCCAATCTCGTATCGCTTCGCTCGTCGCGTCCTTGAGCGTACGCGTGCCGGCGCGGACAGGGACCACAGTCGCTCCCATGAGACGCATGCGAAACACATTGAGTTCCTGGCGCTCCATGTCCGTCTCGCCCATGTACACCGTGCAGTCCAGTCCGAAGCGCGCACACGCGGTCGCCGTCGCGACTCCATGCTGGCCGGCACCAGTCTCCGCTATGATGCGGCGTTTCCCCATGCGCATCGCGAGCAGTGCCTGACCGATGGCATTGTTGATCTTGTGCGCGCCAGTATGGTTCAGATCCTCGCGCTTGAGGTACACCGGAACACCCACGCGCTCGCTGAAGCGCGGCGCGTCGCTGAGAGGGGACGGGCGGCCGACGTAGTCGCGCAGCAGATCGCCGTACGTCCGGATGAATTCCGGATCAGCCATCGCTTCGTCGAATGCAGTCTCCAGCTCATCGAGAGCCGGTATCAGCGTTTCGGGTACATATCTGCCGCCAAAGGCGCCGAATCTGCCCGTCTCGCTGCCTATTGTCGTGGTCAACGTCAGGCACTCCGAACCGCTTCCGAGAAGCGGCGCATCAGATTGGAATCTTTCACTCCCTGTGACGACTCGACTCCGGAAGACACGTCGACGACATCGGGTTTCAGTACCCGGATCGCCTCTCGGACATTCCCGTGATTCAGGCCGCCTGCAACAACGAGCTTGGCCGTACGTTCGAGCTCTGCCAGCTTGCCAGCAACCCTGCCCCAATCGAACGCTCGGCCAGTGCCGCCGAGGCCGCTGGCGGCGCCTGTATCGAGGACGACTGCGTCGGCTGTCAGAAACAGATCGCGTGCATCCCGCGGCAGCTCTCCATCGACGACAGGAATCACGGCCCACACCTCACGCGCCCCCGCCTCACGGACGGCGGCGATGGAAGCTGCCGACGCCCCTCGGTGCAACTGCGCAACACATACCGGCACTCCGGAAACGTAGCGCATGATCTCCGCCGTGGTCACCGAGCCGAATACTCCGACAGTTTTTGCACTCGTAGCCGAACGAAGTATTACAGCCGCCTCGCTTTCCGTTCGATTACGAGGGCCGCCCGCGAAGATCACTCCCACGTAATCAGCCCCTAGAGTCTGGGCCTCGGCAACGTCCTCGGCACGCGTGAGCCCGCAGAATTTAATCCGGACGGGCATCGCGCTCCACGCGTACACCGGTGAGCTCCCTCACAAGCCTTGGTGCGTCTTCGGCTTCGGATACTGCAGATCCGACCAGCACGGCGTCAGCGCCGAATGCCGCGGCTTCCAGCACATGGTCCCGGCTACTCATTCCACTCTCGGCGACGGCTACTACTCCCCGCGGGATGAGTGGAACTATTCGCTCGGCTGTCCCGCTCTCGATGACGAGCGTTTCGAGATTTCTGTTGTTGACTCCAACGACGCTGGCCCCGATTTCGAGTGCGAGCTCGAGCTCGGCCTCATTTCGCACTTCGACCAGAATCTCGAGTCCGATAGCGGACGCCGCGTCATGCAGTGTGCGCAGCCTGTCCGGACTCAGCGCGCGTGCAATCAGAAGAGCGGCCGAAGCGCCCAGCGCCCGCGCGTGATATAGCTGGACCGGCGCTACTATGAAGTCCTTTCTGAGCACCGGAACCTGCACCGCCGACGCGACCTGATCGAGATCGTCCACGGAGCCGCCGAAGCGATCGGGTTCAGTGAGCACCGAGATAGCAGCCGCACCGGCGCCGGCGTACATCCGGGCTCGGTCAGCCGCGTCGATAGTGTCGCGAATGACTCCCCTGGATGGAGAGCGGCGCTTGATCTCGGCTACGAGTCCGACTGTCGACCGCAGGAGCGCCGCGCGGAATGAAAGGGTCGGGCTGACCGCGAGGGCTTGCGTCTTCCAGAATTCAGCTTTGCCCACCTGTCGTTCCGCCCGCACCAAGGATGCGGTTACCAGCTCGCCGAGGGTTCCGGTGGGCGGGCTCCAGGTGGCTTGCTTGATTGAAAAAGCTTGCGTTTCGGGCATTCTTCGGATAACGTAGTTCTTTCGGCGGCTGTTCGGGGTCGGCCGAGTGCGTCTCTCACCCTCTAGGAATCTGGCGATGTCGCTGACCAAGCGCCAACGGGAAATCCTCAGCTATCTCGCTGAGTACACCGAGGACAACGGATACGCACCGAGCTTCGAGGAGATAGCTGCGCGGTTCGACTACAGTTCCCTTGCCACGGTTCATGAGCACCTGAGCAATCTGGAGCGCAAGTCGTATATCCGGCGTCGCTATAACGAGAGTCGCGGTATCGAGATTCTTCCATCGGAGGAGTACCCCCGGGCCGTACAGATCCCGTTGATGGGGACGGTAGCCGCCGGAATGCCGATCGAAGCCATTCAGCAGCACGAGACGATCGCTGTTCCCGAAGACTTCGTGCACCGGGGCGGCAACCACTACGTCCTCAAGGTGCGCGGAAACTCGATGATCGAGGACCACATCTGCGACGGCGACTTCGTTGTCGTGAACGAGCGCTCATCCGCAGACAACGGTGAGACCGTGATCGCCCTCATCGACGGCAACTCGGCGACCGTCAAGAGATTCTACCGTGAGCGCGATGGCCGGATCCGGCTCCAGCCCCGGAACGAGCTCATGGCTCCGATTTACGTACACGAGAACGATGTCGCCATTCAGGGGATCGTCGTCGGCGTTATGCGAAGATGCTGAGCTGGTTTTAGTCCTTCAGCTTCGCGGAAGCGCAGCACGAAGTTTTTCGAGAGCCGCCATTGCAGAACCATTCGCGATTGCGGCTCTCGCAATTTCCACCCCTTCCGGGAGCGACCTGGCAGCTCCAGCAACGTAGACCGCTGCGCCGGCGTTGACGACAACCGCGGCGATCGCTCCACGAGGCGCGGAGCCATCGAGGCAGGCGCGCACGAGCTCGGCGTTCTGCTCCGGCGTCCCGCCGGCCAGCTCGGATGGCAACGCCGCCCCCGCCCCGAGTTCTGCGGGCTCCACCGTCCACTCCGTCACGGTTCCACCTCGCACTTCCAGAACGCGCGTGCGTCCAAGCGGCGAGACTTCATCCATTCCGGGCTCGCCATGCACGACCAGTGAGTGAACGGTGCCGAGTGCGGCGAGCGCACGCGCGATTACGGGAGCGCGAATCGCGTCAGCAACACCGATCACCTGCCGGCCCGCCGACGCCGGGTTCGCGAGAGGCCCGATGATATTCATCACGGTCGGGACGCCAAGCTCCCGTCGAACCGGGCCGACATACCGCATTGCGGGATGCATGCGCGGCGCGAACATGAACACTATGCCAGCCGAGGCGAAGGCGCGATGCATCGCATCGCTCTCCACGTCTATGTCGACACCGAGCGCCTCGAGCACGTCTGCGCTACCGGACTTGGAGGTGAACGATCTGTTGCCGTGCTTCGCCACACGAACACCGGCACCGGCCGCCACGAGGGCCGCGGCGGTGGAAATATTGAAGGTGCCAAGCGATCCGCCGCCGGTGCCGCACGTATCGACGTCGCTGTCTCTATCCTCGATCACGAAGCGCACCATCGCGCGCCGGAGAGCACTGGCCGCGCCCGCAACCACTTCGGCCGATTCGCCCCGCACGCGAAGTCCCGTGAGCAGCGCGGATATCTGAACTGGTGATGCGTTGCCCTGCATCACTATGTCGAATGCAGCGGCAACCGCAGCCTGCTCCAGCGGACGGTCATGAGCGAGCGCCGCTATGACGTCCTGGAGCGGGGCCGGCGCTGGTGGTGTGATCATGGTGAATGCGTAGTCAGGTGCGAATGCTCTCCGCTAGCCCCTGACCGGACGAAAGTCTTGCTTCGAGCTGGCGTATGAGCTCGGCCTGTTGTCGCATGACCGAATCCTGCTGGTGGAGCTGAACGTGCGAACGCTCGAGTCTGTCCACCGCACTCACAACCTGCCCTTCCACGGCCACAAGCCTCTGCTCGGCCGCAATGGCGCGCTTTTCCGCAGCCGCAACCGCATCTCGAAGCTTGTGGATCACGTCGCTCGTTCCGGCGCGTTGCGCCGCACGCAACCGTTCAACCTCCCGTTCAAGGCCCGCGACGGCGCTCGCATGTTCTGCGCGCATTCGGGTAGTTATCTCGTGGAGTGCAGACACCGCTTCGAACCGTGCATCGCGCTCGTAGAAGCGTGCATACGCCAGCTCGAAGAGGATCGTCAGGGGAGCCACTCTGTCGAGGAGCTTCGATGTGGATCGGCGGCCGGCATCGAACAGGGCCAGCACGGCCGCCAGCGCACCCTCGAACACGATACCCTTTAGAAGGAGGCGAAAGTCACCGGCCCCGGGGTCCACACCGAGCAGGCGTCCATACTGAGAGCTCTGATCACCGACTTCTACAAAACGCTGACCCGCTAACACCGCGTACTGCACCGCCGGCGGAAGGTGATCGAGCGCCAGCATCGCGTATGGCGGAACTGTGGTGGGATCTTCGAGCGCGGCGACAAGCTGATCGTTTACGAGCGAATTTCGGCGTGGGTCGACGGTGAGCAGCACCAGGCCGATACGATGGTCCTCACCGGTGAGTTCTTCACTGACCGATCGGAGGGCCGCGGCAGCGTCTGGTGCCAGAGATAGTTCAGCCGCGAGCGCGGGAAGTGATTTCACGGTCATCCGATGCTGTTAGGTTGCGGTCTAAATCGTGATTTGTCAATCGTTTGCGTGATTCACATCGCGGTTTTTCAAGCGTCGCGCTTTGCTTGACTTCACCCTCGCATCCGGTAACTTCAGCGGCATGCGGGAGAGGACCGTGCAGCTCGTACTTCACTATGACGGGTCACGGTTCGCTGGCTGGCAGCGGCAACCGGCTACAGTCACCGTTCAGGGCGTCGTGGAAGGCGTTCTGGAACGACTGTTCCAAAACCGTGTAACGCTGATTGGTGCAGGACGGACGGACGCGGGGGTTCATGCGCGAGGACAGGCTGCGCACGTGCGAGTTCCGGAGGCGTGGGACGCCTCCAGGCTTCGACGAGCGCTCAATTCGCTGCTGCCACCTGACGTCTGGATCGCCCGGACTCACAACGTCACCGACCAATTTCACGCCCGCTACAGCGCCACCGCACGCCGCTACACCTACCAGATCGGGACGGACGACGAATCCGCCTCGCCCTTCAGGCGCAGATACGAGTGGCGCGTTCCCTGGAAGACGCTGGACGATGAGCTACTCGCGAATTCAGCGTCGATGGTCCTCGGAGAGCACCAGTTCTTCGGCTTCTCGGTGCGGGGCACCGCTCCAGCCGCGGACGGGCATCGTTGCATGGTGACGAGCGCAGCCTGGACGCGTGAGCCCGGCCGCCTGAACTTCACCATCGAGGCGAACCGATTCTTGCACCACATGGTGCGGTTTCTGGTCGGCACCATGATCGACGTCGCAGCGCGACGCCGTGACGTCGCATCGTTCAGCGCGCTGTTGCAAGCAACCGACAACGGTACCGTGTCACCACCAGCTCCGCCACACGGCTTGTTCCTGGATCACGTGAGCTATCCATCGCACTTCTATCCCGAGGGAGTATGAAGATCTTTGTACAGAGCTCAGTCGTGTCGGAGATCAGGGAATGGGCTGACGCGGATCTTCTCGATGGCGTTGTCCTGTCACCGATCGACGTTGCCGCGGACGATCCAGCCGCGAATGTGCTGGATCGCTTGAGCGAGGTCGCTGCTGCGTTCGGCGTGCCCGTCTGTGTCCCGGTTGGCGCGATCAACGGCGCGGACATGTATCGAGAAGCGCGTGACATTGCGCGTACTTCAGAACACGCCATGGTTCTGATGCCATTTGTCGAGGACGCGGTGACGCCGATTCGAAAGCTGGTGGCTGATGGAGTCAAGGTATGCGCCACGCACGTCCATTCCGGCGCGCAGGCGTTCATCGCCGCAAAGATCGGTGCTTCCATGGTTGCGATCGACGTGCGTGAGATCGACGCGCAGGGCCGGCCAAGCGTGGATGTAGTTGGCCAGGTTCGCGCGGTGATAGACAGGTCAGGGCTGGAATGCGACGTTGCGGTGACGCCCGCGCAGAACTCGATGAGCTTCACCAATTATTTACTCGCTGGCGCCGATACCGCTTTCGTCACACCGGAGCTCTTCGCGTCCCTGATGGTTCATTCGCTGACAGATCGCGGAGTGGACCGGTACCTGAGCGAGCTCAGCAAGCGCCACAAGCCAAGGGCCGGCTAGGCGATGCGGGCTGCGTGCGTGCTTGGGCTCGCAATGACGTTGGTTGCCTGCAGGGGCGACTCGTCCCACGCGCAGCAGGTAACAATTCCGCAACCGACTGCAAACGCGCAGGTTGACGCATCACGCAACACTGCGATTACTGCAGCCGTCGCGCGCGTCTCGCCAAGCGTGGTGACGGTCCAGACAGAAGCGGTCGAACAGGTCCCGGCCGACATGATCGAGCAATTCTTTGGCGGCCGCTCAGCGGAGCGTCCGGTCGCCGGTCTTGGATCCGGCTTCGTGATACGCAAGGACGGCGTGATTCTCACCAATGCGCACGTGGTCCGAGGTGCAACGCGCGTATCCGTTGCGCTCCGCGACGGCACCACCTACGCGGCGAAGGTAGTGGGCACCGACGACGTCAATGATCTCGCTGTACTCAAGGTCGATGCGGCCAACCTTCCGGTATCTCCGCTCGGGAACTCCTCGTCGCTCATCGTTGGTGAATGGTCGATCGCGATCGGGAATCCCTACGGTTTCGTGCTCGCCAATACGGAGCCGAGCGTTACCGTGGGAGTCGTCAGTGGCGTCGGTCGCAATCTGGTCGCTGCACCGGCGGACGGTGGTAATGGCAGCTACGTGGACATGATTCAGACGGACGCTGCGATCAATCCCGGCAATTCCGGCGGCCCGCTCGTCGACGCCGCTGGCGAGGTCATTGGCGTGAACAGCTCGATCTACTCGCCGAGCGGCGGATCGGTTGGACTGGGATTCGCGATTCCGATCAACCGCGCCGCGCGAGTGGCCGACGACCTGCTCACGCACGGTTCGGTTCGACGTCCCTGGATCGGAGTCAAGCCAGCCGTGGGTCAGCAGCGCACTCCGGGTGAAGCGCCCGCTCGGGGTGTGCCCGTGGCAGCGGTAACCGCGGGCTCACCGGCGTCCACCGCGGGCATCCGTGCCGGGGACGTGATTACGCGTGCCGCCGCCCGCCCGATTCGCAATCCGTACGACTGGGAAGCGGAGCTGCTCGAGCTGCGTGTCGGCAAAACGGTTCCCATAACTGTGCGCCGCGGCGGCTCGGACCTGACGATGAACGTTCGCGTGGCCGACCTTCCCGAGGTCAACGCCCCACGTGTCACCGTTCTGCACGAGATCGAGCTGACGACTCTCACGTCCGCTATCCGCTCCGACCGCAACATTCGCAGCCCCGCCGGCGCGTATGTGCAGAACGTGAGCCCTCGAGTCTCGGCGCAGATCGGTCTCGCGCAGGGCGATGTCATCGTCCAGGTGAATAGAACGCGTATCACGAGCGCCGACGATGCGGCGCGCGCCCTCAACAGCGGCGGCCGCGTGGTCGTGATGTATGTGGAACGGCAGGGGCAGTTCTATTCGACGCAGTTCGTGACGCAATAGATGCACGATTCCTATTCTTCCCCGCTCTCTGCGCGCTACGCTTCGCGTGCGATGCTCGAACTGTGGTCGCCGCTCGAGCGCCACCGGCTCTGGCGCAAGCTCTGGATCGCGCTCGCCGAGTCGGAGCGCGAGCTGGGCGTGGAGATACCCGTCGAGGCTCTGGACCAGATGCGAGCCGCGGAGAGGGAGATAGACTTCGACGCGGCGGCGGCATACGAACAGCGCTTCCGGCACGATGTGATGGCACACGTTCACACCTTCGCCGACGCCGCACCCGCCGCGAGCCGGTTCATCCATCTCGGTGCGACGAGTGCCTTCGTCACCGACAACGCCGACTTGCTGTTGATGCGCCGCGGACTGCAGCTGCTCCGTGGCCGGGTGCTGGACGTAATCCGCGTCCTTGCCGATTTCGCGCGCGAATGGAAGGATCTGCCTACGCTCGGATACACGCACATCCAGCCGGCGCAGCTCACCACGGTCGGCAAGCGTGCAACTCTCTGGATGCAGGATCTGGTTCTCGACGTTCACGACCTTGACTACCGGATTGAAACGATGCCCATGCGCGGTGTGAAGGGCACCACCGGAACTCAGGCTTCCTTCCTCCGGCTGTTCAACGGCGACCATGCCAGAGTGCGGGAGCTCGATCGGCTCGTAACCGGGAAAATGGGATTCTCGGCCTCGATTCCGGTGAGTGGACAGACCTACTCGCGCAAGATCGACGCAGGTGTGCTCGGCGTCGTGGCCGGAATCGCGGCAAGTGCAGCCAAGTTTGCGAGCGACATGCGCCTGCTGCAGTCGTTCGGAGAAATTGAGGAACCTTTCGAGAAGGAGCAGATCGGTTCGTCCGCTATGGCTTACAAGCGGAACCCGATGCGATCCGAGCGGATAAACTCGCTGGCTCGCTTCGTCATGTCGCTCGAGTCCAACGCGAATGAGACCCACGCGGTGCAATATTTCGAGCGCACTCTCGACGACAGTGCCAACCGGCGCCTGGTGATTCCAGAGATGTTCCTCGCCACGGACGCCATTCTCGTGATAATGCGAAACGTTGCGAGCGGTCTCGAGGTGCATCCGGCGCGCATTGCGCGTCGGGTCGCCGACGAACTTCCATTCATGG
>JALYYT010000026.1 GCA_030946285.1 Gemmatimonadota bacterium | reverse complement strand
GGGGTCATGCAACTCGCGCACTCGATACGAAAAAGCGCCCACCAGCGCGCCGACCGGGAGTCGACGCGGCGCTCGAGCCGTTCGCGTGACGCAACGAGCCAGCGACTTGCGCCCGCGGGCAATCGGCGCAGGACAGACCCGTCTGGGGCATGTGTCCAGACAATGTGCTCGTCGTTCGGTGTCAGCCGCCAAGGTGATAGTGTCTCACCGCGAACCAATGGACGAAGCAGCGTCGTCTCGACTGTGCCCCTGCGTGTTCCACGAGACACGACGCTGCAACCATCTTCTGTCGTGCTCTGTGCCTCACTGCGAACAATGAACGCTTCGTTGCATCCCGTCTTCACGCCAAGCCGCGGTCGGCCCAGAACACTATCGAACAAGGGCGGCCCAATCTTTGAAAGTGCGTCGAATGCGTCGCGGCATTCAGGTGGCAGAATTATCCACGGACTTCCCGCGGTGGTGTCGAACGCCATTAAATGCTGGCGCGATTGCCAGCGCTCCGCGTGCTTCGAGCTCTCGATTGCTACATTCACGGGGTTGTCGGCGGTACTCACCTCTGACTGCACCCGCGTCGTGACCATGACGGACGGATAGACCGCGGCATCGAACCCTCCGTGGGTATCGTCGTGGTCCTCCAATGCGTACAAGGCGGTTTGGTCCAGCAGCAATCTTCGCACTCCACCGCCGGCGAGACAGCGCCACAGTTTGGAAGGAAGCAGGCACCCCAGTGTTCCGCCGGGGGCGAGCAGACCGATCGCGCGCTCGACGAACAGGCCGGATACATCTACCTGGCCGGCAAAGCCAGCGGATGCATGTGCACCGCGAGCGCCTTCGTTCCAGGCACCGAGTCGCATGACTTCGAAGCGCTCACGATAATTCACGCG
Organism: Gemmatimonadota bacterium; assembly: GCA_030946285.1. Taxonomy (GTDB): domain Bacteria; phylum Gemmatimonadota; class Gemmatimonadetes; order Gemmatimonadales; family Gemmatimonadaceae; genus Fen-1247. Next base: position 3,676 of record JALYYT010000026.1, on the reverse strand, counting down.
CTCCTCGGGCGGAATGTTGTGCAACCTCACCCAAGGTGGATTAGCGAGAATCAGATCGAAGCCACCGGCATCAGCGACGTCGGCGAAATGAATCGAATACGCGAAGGCGGGCTTCGCGCCGGTTACGATTGCGTGCCGGCGTCTGTGGAGCGCGCGAAGTCTTGTCCGAATGCGGCGAAGCTGTTCGCGCATCGCCGGCTCAGGAGTCTGGCGCGTGTCGAATAGATCGCGAGCGCGAGCAGCAGCTACACGCTCGCGCCGTTCATGACGTGTTGACGCAATCGCAACATCGATGAGCGCAAGTGCTCTCTGCCGCTCTGCTGTGTCGAGGCTTCGTCCGAGGAAGGCCTTGCGCTTCCCGGTGGAACGAGTGTACCTGGCGCGCAGCACCGAGATCGCTCCGGTCGCCTGGATCCGGTGCTTGCTTCTGTTGAAATCGTCACCGGCGAGCGAGTCGCCGATCCGGATGTTGCGGTCGAGGTTCGGAAGCGGCGTCACTCGCATCGGATCCGTCTCGCCGCTGTCGATGACCACAGCGAGCCAGAGCCGGAGCTCGCACAGCCATACAGCTGTGGGATTGGCGTCGACGCCGAAGATTGATCGAGTCAGCACATCGCGGCGAATGTCGCTCTGTGCGGACGTGTCACCGGCGTTGGCGCGGATTCGGGATATGCGTTCCAGCGCGTGCACGAGAAATGCTCCGGAGCCGCACGATGGGTCGAGTATTCTGAGCGATGAAACGATCTCAAGTGTTCGAGGGTCGTGAACTGCCGGCGCGCATCCTGCGCCGACGATCCGGTCGGCCAGGTCTGAGTCGAAGCCGTGCCGTTTCAGAACAGCACACAGGGACAGCGTCGTCACCCGTTCGACGTACTTCTGCGGTGTATAGAACACTCCGTCCCGCTTGCGATCGCCTGATTCCATGACGGCTTCGAAGACTCGGCCGAGTATCTCGGGATCTATCGCTGTCTGGGACCATGTGGGAATGTCCTCGCTGGCAGTGAAGCGATACCGGATCAGGACATCTCCGAAAAGGTTGCCAAGCGCCTCGTCGGAGAACCGGGCATTGCGGTGTATTCGTTCGAGCGCCGTTCGCGCGAACAGTCCGCCATTCAGAAACGGAACACGGCCGAACGTCCGTGCCCGCGGCGCGCGATCGCGCACTCGTGTATTCAGTGTACCAAAAAACAGCGACTCGAGAACATTTCTCTGGTAGCCACCGCGTGCCGACATGCATTCCGTGAACCCGTTCTCGAGAAATCCGAAGTCCCGGTCGAGCCAGCCTTTCGTTTCGAGGAACGACAGAAAGACGAGCCGGCTGGTGGTGAGCAGTGCGATCTCCACAGCGTGCGAATGGGGCACGCTCGAGGGCAGTGATTCCACCAGTCCGTCAATGGAGGACCTCAAAGCAAGGAAAAAACGCCGCGTTATCGAATCTCTGCCGAGTATGTCAACCCAGCGCATGTGACGCATGGCGTCATTCGGGGCGGCGGTAGCCGCGGCGAGCGAGCAGAACGCTTCCGCGTCGCTGTCGAGCACATGTCCAGGCCGTGTGTTGATCACGCCGATGCGGCGCGAGGCTCCCTGCTGTCGCCAGACGGCGATCGCAATGGAATCTCCCGGGCTCTCGAGTGCGACCAGCAACCACAGGAACTGCGGACTGTGCTTCGCCAGCTGGTGCGCGGTCGAGGTGATGCACTCACGCAGTGTCTCGCCCGGCCGGTTTTCGACAATCAGTGCACGCAGGGAACCTTCTCCGGCGCTGACGCGCGCAGTCGCAAGCGTTTCGGCGAGACCGATACAGCTGAGCGACTCGCGATCGAGAGCGAGCGAAGGAGTGTTGAAGCCGAATGTGGCTAGCAGTGCATTCAGGCCGCCGGCTTCTCTGACAGCGTCAATCGCGCGCCGTGCATCGTCCAGTGTTTCCACGGATCCACTGTACGGCCGCACGCCGTCGCCAGCGGTAGCATCATCATGCCTGCACGATCATTCGCCCTCGGAGGGCAATTTCGCGGTTGATTGACGGCCGATATATTGGGACATTGGTTTTCAGATCGCGATTTATCAGCTTAGGCCGGGAGCTGGCATGATCGTTTCCGGGAGCCGACGGTGCTGGCCGCAAGAGTTCCGCGGCAAAGGGCGAACGGACGTATGGAGGAGTTGTGAACATCGCATGGATAGTCTCCACCTCCGGGCCCGCGCAATTGCGGAACTTGCACGCACCGGACCGTGCTCGGCTCAAGCGGGAAGGATTCAAGCCATATGTGATGCAATGGACCGGGTCGGGCGGGCGCAAGCAGGCAGCGCCGGTCTATGCGCAAAGAATCCCGACGCTGCCCGAGCTTCGTGACGGCGCCGACAGGATATTCGGAGCTGGCGGAACGGGAAGCGTGAGGCTGCTCGAAGATGGCAACAGCGAGAAGACGACGAACTATGCGTAGGAACACCCCGACCAGTAAATGCGAGCTCACCACCAATGCGGAGAAACGCGCTGCCGCGAACAATGCGACTGCGGCAATCAAGGAGGATCTCCCGGCTGGACTTGCGCAGCCCGCACTACGCGCCCTTGCCGGTGCGGGCTATACGAGCCTCAATCGACTTGCGAGCGTAAGCGAACCGGAACTGGCGGCGCTTCACGGAATGGGTCCCAAAGCGATTGGCATCATAAAGGCAGCTCTCGAAGGCAGAGGAATGTCGCTTCGAGCCTGACATTGGCGCCCTCGACATATCGCGCTCGGAAGCGCATCTGGAATCATGCTTGCGATGAGCAGCAACATGCCAATTGAATCGATCAACCCCGCCAGCGGACAGGTGATCCGGAAGTTCGACGAAATGTCTCCGGAGGTTGCAGCCTCCGTCGTGGCCGCTGCGCACGATACGTGGCTCACTTGGCGCGACGTTAGTTTCGCGGATCGCGCTCCTCTCATGAAAAAGGCCGCGTCCATTCTGCGAGGACAGAAGGATGAACTCGCGGCCCTGATGGCGTCCGAGATGGGAAAGCCGTTGAAGCAGGGGGTGGCCGAAGCCGAAAAGTGCGCCTGGGTATGCGACTACTACGCCGACAACGCAGAGTCGCAGTTGTCCGCGCAGATCATCAAGACCGACGCTGAAAAGTCGTATGTCGCGTTTCAGCCGATTGGTGTAGTCCTGGCAGTGATGCCGTGGAATTTCCCACTCTGGCAGGTTTATCGCTTCGCTGCGCCGGCACTGATGGCGGGGAACGTCGGCGTTCTCAAACATGCGTCGAACGTGACAGGCTGCGCGCTCGTGATGGAGGAGATGTTCCGTCAGGCGGGGTTCCCGAAGAACGCATTCCGGACGCTCGTGATCGGCAGCAAGCAGGTGGAAGCAGTCATACGGAATCCGCTCGTGAAGGCTGTGACGCTCACCGGCAGCACACCTGCAGGTAAGGCTGTCGCATCGCAGGCTGGCTCGGTTCTGAAGAAGACCGTGCTCGAATTGGGTGGATCCGACGCGTACGTCGTTCTGGAAGATGCTGACATGGAGAGTGCTGTGAGTACCTGTGTTGATTCCCGGCTGATCAACAGCGGACAGAGCTGCATTGCGGCCAAGCGGTTCATCGTCGTCGAATCGGTGCTGAAGGACTTCACGGACCGGTTCGTTGCCAGGATGAAATCGAAGAAGGTCGGCGACCCGTTTGTGGATGGCACCGACG
>JALYYT010000018.1 GCA_030946285.1 Gemmatimonadota bacterium | reverse complement strand
CATTCGTACAGCATCCAGCCCGCCGCACTGCGCTCTTCGTGTGGCACGGCGCCGAAGAACGCGGCCTGCTCGGCTCGCGCTGGTTTGCCATGCACCCGACTGTGCCACTTTCGTCCGTCGTGGCAGTGCTGAACGGGGACATGATCGGCCGCAACAGTCCGGATACGGCTGCACTTCTCGGCAGCCAGCCGCCGCATCGCAATTCATCGGCGCTCGTTCAGATCGCGCTCGACGCCAACCGCCAGATTACACACTTTGTCGTTGACAGTTCATGGGACAGGCCGTCTCAGCCGGAAGGCTGGTACTTCCGCAGCGACCATCTTCCCTACGCGCGTGCTGGTGTGCCATCGCTGTTCTTCACGACGCTGCTGCACCCCGACTATCACACGCCGCGCGACGAGGCGTCACGCATTGACTACGCGAAGCTCGAGCGAATGACGAAATGGATGTACGCGACTGGCTGGGACGTTGCGAACGCTTCGGTCCGGCCGGCAGTCGATCAGGGATTCAAGCTGGAACGCTAGCGGCCGTGTACGGCGTCCGTACACGGCGGCCGTACACGGCGCCTGGGCTCGGCGGATCAACCGTCAGCGCGAGGTTGATCCCCCATCCAACGTGTCACCAGCACCGCCGACACCATGTCGGCGGTGACGTTGGTAACGGTGCGGAACATGTCGGGGATCACGTCAACGGCGAGCAGAATGCCGACGCCCTCCGCAGGAATCCCTATGCTCGTCAGCACGGGAATCATGATGAACAGAACACCTCCCGGAATTCCCGGTATGCTGAAGCTCAGGAGAACTGCCGACACCGCGACCGACATCACCTGACTCGGCGAAATCTCCACGCCGTACAGGCGAGCAAGAAAGAGACTGCTCGTCATGAAAGCGATCGTCGCACCGAGCTTGAACGTCGACACCGCCAGCGGAAGTAGAAAGCCCGTTATGGCTGGTGGCAGTCCAAGGCGCACGTCGGCGGCCTCTATCATCGCTGGAAGCGACGCGAGGGAGGAGCGTGAGCTGAAGCCCACTATCTGTGCTGGAAGTAGCGCACGCGCGAACGTCACGAGGCTCACGCGACCGAGCACGACGGCGATCGCGTATAGAGCCACGATGTAGACGAGGCACGCGGCCGCGACGAGCAGTATCAAGCCGGCGACGACCCGGGCTCCGCCCAACCCTGTGCGCGCTCCGAGCGAAAAGGCGAGACCGAACACGCCGAGTGGCGCGAGCCAAAGAACCCATCGGACGAGCTCGAGCATCGCTCCGGAAACACCGCGAAAGAATCCTACGACGTACATTCGCGATTCCGTCGGTAACCGAGTGACGGCCGCTGCGAATGCAACAGTGAAGATGACCACCGGAAGCAGCGCGCCTTCGGATGCGGCAGCAATGGGATTAGCGGGTATGAGCGACGATATCCATTGCCAGAACCCGGGCGCCGCCGCCGGAGGAGAGACCGCGAGCGCGGCAGTCGCGAATGACGACGATGCTGCGTGCGTGATTCCGAGGATCGTGAGCAGTGCCGGAGTAACTACCGCGATGACGAGCGCGCCGCCGACCAGCAGTGCGAGAAACACGACCACGGCGCGAGCGCCGATCTGGCCGACCGCTCGTACGTTCGAGAGCGATGCGATGCTCGTGATGAGGAGGGCGATGACGAGCGGTACGACAAGGGCGGTGATCGCTTTTACCCAGATGGTTCCAACCGGGCCGACATCGCCAGCCAGCTGCGGCGCTACGGCGCCGCCGGAGAGTCCGGCGACGAACGCAGCGAGAATCACCACCGTCGGCGAAGTCAGTCCTGATCGTACGCGCACACCCATGCCGCCATTGGCCATCGGAAAAGTTGGCACGCAGGCTTCACTCGCGCCAGCCTCGGCTGCTTACCGAATCACAACTGCCGCGATCACGCGATTAACGGCTGTGTCTGTACATCATATCTACCAGCTCGTCGTACATGGAACTCGCCTGCGGCTCTCCTGACCTGATCGCGGATGCAGCGCAATGCCTCAGATGATTACGCATCAGTTCCCGACCGACGGAACGCAATGCTTCGTGCACCGACGATATCTGCGTCAGAATGTCGGCGCAGTAGCGATCGTCCTCGACCATCTTCTGCAGTCCGCGAACCTGTCCTTCGATTCGACGCAGCCGCTTCAGATTGCGCTCCTTGATGGCGGGATCCACGCCGGTAGCCTTTCTTCCTTCACCTGTTTCAGTGGCACAACCGCAGTCGGCGCTTTCCGTCGCGGAGTCTGTCGTGGTTCGAGTAGCGGGCATGTTATCGGACTCCGGATGTGTAAGGCTCGAGTGGGGCGAACCGCGCGCTTCGAAGCCGCAGGCTGTTGCTCACGACACTGACCGAGCTGAATGCCATTGCGGCGCTCGCGAGGATCGGGCTCAAGAGAATTCCGAAGGCGGGGTAGAGCACTCCAGCGGCAATTGGGATCCCGACGATGTTGTACGCGAACGCCCACGCGAGATTCTGCTTCATTGTGCGCATGGTTCTGCGGGACAGTTCGATCGCCTGAATTGCGCTGCCGAGGTCGTCACGCATGAGCACGACGTCCGCGGCTTCCATGGCTACGTCAGTGCCCGCTCCGATCGCCATTCCGACATCGCTCTGCGCCAGGGCGGGTGCGTCGTTGATTCCATCTCCCACCATCGCGACGACTTTGCCTTCGGACTGGAGCCGCTTCACCTCCGCGACCTTGCCCTCCGGCCTCACGCCGGCCAGAACGCGATCGATGCCAGCCTCGCGCGCGATTGCATTCGCGGTCTGTTCCGTATCTCCGGTGAGCATCACCACTTCAAGGCCGAGGTGACGCATGTGCGCGATGGCCGCACGCGACGTCGCCCGAATCGGATCGGCGACGGCGATGATAGCGGAAAGAGTTCCGTCGAGTGCAACGTACACCGGCGTACGGCCCTTCCTGGCGAGTGCATCCGCCGCGTCGGCAAGCGAAGAGGCGACGATGCCGTTTTCGCTCATCAGCGCCGCGTTGCCTAGGAGGACGCTGACCCCATCGACGATTCCGGACGCGCCGCGGCCGGGCAATGCGTCGAACGAATCGGCGTGCGAGAGCTGCGCGCCCATCTCCTGCGCGCGTCTCACAATTGCACCAGCCAGCGGGTGCTCGGACGAATTCTCCAATGATGCTGCAAGCCGCATTATGTCTTCGCTCGCGCGCGTTGCACCCGTCGCAACCTCGAAGTCCGTCACGGAAGGCTTTCCCTCCGTCACCGTGCCGGTCTTGTCCAGCACGATGGTGTTCACGTCGCCCGCGCGCTGGAGTGCTTCGCCGCCCTTGATGAGCGCGCCAAGTTGTGCGCCCTTGCCGGTTGCGACCATTACTGCGGTCGGCACGGCCAGCCCCATGGCGCAAGGGCATGCGATGATGAGCACCGCCACAGAGGCGGCAAAGGCACGCACCAGCGGCGCGCCATTGCCAGTCACATCCATCGTCACGAACCAGGCGACAAAGGTCAGCACCGCCAGCGAGATCACGACCGGAACGAAGATCGCGCTTACCTGGTCCGCCAGTCGCTGGATCGGGGCTCGCGATCCCTGCGCGTCCCTCATGAGGCGCACAATCTGCGCAAGCACGCTGTCGCCGCCGAGTGTAGTCGCGGTGTAGCGAAAGCCACCCGTGGTGTTAACCGTGCCACCCGTCACGCGGTCGCCAGTCTTCTTGGCGACGGGAAGCGACTCGCCGGTAAGCATGGACTCGTCAACTGCGCTCTCGCCAGCGAGCACCTCGCCGTCGGTCGGAACGCGCTCGCCCGGACGGACGACGACAGTGTCGCCGTGCTCCACCGACTCCACAGGAATGTCCATCTCGACGCCGTCACGAACAACGCGCGCATTCGGAGGCTGCAGATTCACGAGGGCACGCAGCGCGGCGGACGTTCTCCCCTTCGCTCGTGCCTCGAAGGCGTTTCCAGTGAGAATGAGCGCGATGATGAAGATCACCGCTTCGTAATAGACGTCGGGTGCCACGCCGTGCGCGATGAAGAAGCCCGGCGCGAGCGTAGCGATCACGGAATAGATGAACGCCGCTCCCGTACCTACCGCGATGAGCGTGTTCATGTCCGCCGAATGGTGCCGGAAGCTCGCCCATGCACGAGTATAGAAGTGGCGGCCCGCCCAGACCATGATGCCGACCGTTCCCAGCAGCAGTGCGTATGACAATACCCGCGGATCGATCGCATATGCCCAGGGCGCAACCGTGCGCAACACCGGCGTAAGCGTCATCATGACCCAGCGCATGAACGGATCGGTCGCCTGCTGCGACATTGCGTGGGCATCCGACGACATGAGCGGCATGGAGAAGATCATCGCGAGCACTGCGGCAATTCCGCTCACGATGGCCTTCGTCCGCGTCTCCGTGAACTCTTCCTGTTGCGCCTCATCACGCGCCGTCTGCTCGGCGAAAGCGTCCTCGTGGTTGCTCGACAGCTCCGCGCCGTAACCGGTCGAGCGGATCGCATCCACCAGGCCGTCCGGCGTGATCACCGACGGATCGTAGGTGATCGCCGCGTCCCGCATCATGAGATTAACGGTGGCGTCCTTCACGCCCGGCTGCTTCCTAAGTGTCTTCTGCACGTTCGCCTGGCAGGACGCACACGTCATCCCGGTTACAGGGATATGGATACGCCTTGCACTGTCGTCCGCAGCGTCGTCGGGCGTGGCGCCGGCAGTTGCGCCGGCAGTTGCGCCGGCTGGTGCACCGGCGATGCCACCGGCCTCAGGACGAACGGATGTTGATGCAGTCATGACATGCCCCTCTATTCAGCTATGAGCGAACCGTGCAGCATGCTCATTCCACAGGTGAAGCCATAGCGGCCCTTGCTGGGTGGCGTGACTTGCACGGTTGTCTTCTGGAATGGCGGCAGAAATTTTCTCACGCCGAAATCGGGAAAGACGATTTCCTCGGAACAGCTCGCCGATTCCTGCCTGTCGAAGACGAGCCTGATCGGTGCTCCAGCCTTCACGCGAATCACAGCGGGATCGTATCCGCCCTTCACCGTGATCGTGATTTCGTCGGACGCCGATGTTGCGCGAGATCCCGCGCGGAAGAAATACCAGTTGACCCAGATTATCGCGGCCGCTCCGCCGGCGATAACGAGCCAGTCGATGGCTTGCATCGCCGACGCCTCAGACCGTCACGTGCGCAGCGTGGGCCGGATAGCCAGCCTCGGTCACCGCTGCCGCGATAGCTGCGGGATTCGTTACGGCCGGGTCGAACTCGACCTTCGCCGATCCCGTCTTGACATTCTCGACCTTCACTCCAGCTACAGATTCCAGTGCGAGTTTCACGCTCATGGAACAGTGCCCGCAGGACATTCCCGATACGTCGAGCGTCAGCGATTTCATGGTTGCCACCGGTTAGGAAAACGGGGGATGATACCCCACCCCCGTATTCTATATACCCCGGGGGGCTATGTCAAGCGTCTCACTTTTCGCCCCCGGGAGCGAACGGAAACACGAACCCGACCATCGTGGTGCCATCCGGCGCGCGTTGCACGGTCGCGGATAGCAGAAGTCGCGTGGCTGAGTTCGCGCGATCTTGGTGAACGTGGCTCTCGACGCTGAGGCCGCTCCACGTCCCGATCGCAGCCGCCAGCGGAAGGTCGCTCATCCAGTGCACGCGCTGGTAAACCCTCGCAAGCCCGATCGCCGTCGCGAAAGTATATGCGGCCGGACCGACGTAGCGGTCGAGTCCCGGACGCCACGCGTCGGCTTCACCGGTCAGGGATGCGGCCAGGGCGAACGCTGCTGCGGTATGGCCTGAAGGAAATGCGACGAAAGGGCCGTTGCCACGATGAAAGCCACGCGCCCACTGGAAATTCTCGGATGCCTGCACCCCGGGAAGCGCGCGTCCGGCGAGACCTTTTCCAAGCGCGGTGAGCGAAGCGGCGATCACTACTGCTTCCGTGACATGTTCTCCCGCGGCTGAAAGGCTCGGCGCTCGGCCCAGCTCTCCGAGCGCGAACATTCCCCCGGCGACGATGAACGGACCGGGACCGCCCATGAAAGCGAGTGAGCCGGTCACGCTCTGCAGCGTTTTGTTCGACTTCCATGGCGTTTCCGCGAACTCGTTCGCGACGGGACGGTCCAGCGGTGAGACCGCGAGCGTCGCGATGATGGAAAGACCCACCCCCGCGAGCTCCCGCTTCGTGATCCACGGGGGCGCGGAATCAGTGCGTTGCAGCGAACGCGATGCGGCTGCCGGCTCGACGGGCAGGACGCTGATCGAGTCGAAGACTTCCTGAGCATGCAATCGGGCAGTTCCGGCACACATCGCAGCCAGGCATAAGGCGACGCGTGCCGGTGCCAGCGGGAGATTCATTCTGCGGATTTTTCGGATGTGCAGGGAACGCGACGGCGTAGCCGTCTCAGGCGAGCGCGTTGTACCCAAGACTATTGTGCAATGCCGACCTGCGGGCGCTGTCGTGGCTATCTTCGCGAATTCTTAGCCGCGAATGAATTCTTCATTTGTAACCTGCGCGACCTGCGCGTAATTGCCGCGTTGTGCCCGATCAAGCCAAGGATGCCCCGTCACCGCTGATCTTCCGCGAGCATCTCCCGCACAAGTGGAATCACTCGGGTGCCGTAAAGCTCGATGCTCCGCATCAGCTTGTCGTGGGGCAGCGGACCGGCGCTGTATTTCATGTCGAAGCGCGCGATGCCGAGCGCGCGGACCGTGCGGACGATCTTGCGCGCCACCGTCTCCGGCGAACCGACGTACAGCGATCCGCGCGTCGCTTCCTGTTCGAACTCCGCTCGACCCATAGGCGCCCAACCGCGTTCTGCGCCGATTCTGTCGCGCATCTTCTTCATGTCCGGATACAGCTCTTCCTTTGCCTGCTCGTCCGTGTCTGCGATGTGACCGGGCGAGTGCACGCCGATGGGAAGCATCTCCTTTCCGAGCTGCGCGAGAGTCTGCTGGTACAACTCGACGTACGGCGCGAAACGATCGGGATTGCCGCCGATTACCGCGAGCATCATCGGCATCCCGTACCGCGCGGCTCGAATCACCGACTCGGGACTGCCACCTACGCCTATCCACGTCTTGAGCTTTCCGTATTCGAGCGTCGGATACACGCGCTGCCCGCTCAACGGAGAGCGCGTATTGCCGCGCCACGTCACCGACTCCTGCGAAATCAGGGCTGCGAACAGATCGAGCTTCTCCTCGAACAGCTCCTCGTATTCGCTCAGTTGAAAGCCGAACAACGGAAACGATTCAGTGAACGACCCCCGACCCAGAATCACCTCCGCTCGCCCGCTCGACACCGCGTCGAGAGAGGCAAAGCGCTGGAATACGCGGACCGGATCATCCGAGCTGAGCACGGTGACGGCCGATCCGAGATGTATGCGCCGGGTGCGGCCGGCAATCGCGGAGAGGACGACTTCCGGTGATGACACCGCGAAGTCCGAGCGATGGTGTTCGCCGACACCGATGAAATCAACCCCGAGCTCGTCGGCGAGAACCGCTTCCTCCACCACGTTGCGTATTACGTGTGCGTACGGCAGCAGTGAACCGTCAGGGCCGGCGGTCACGTCACCGAAGGTATCAAGTCCAAGTTCCAGTTCCGCCATGATGGTGCCGTTCGTGGGACGAGGTTGAATCCATCGCGCTCGGTAATTAGCCGGCAACCCGCAAGTTACACATGGCTCCGGCCTGTTCGCTTCTGTGCGCTCTGGCCGTGGAGTCCGCCTTGAGCTAAGCGGTGCCGCGCTGCATATCTATGTCGCTCGCAGCCACGCTCGCGAATTTTTTTTTAAACCCCCAGACCAGGTCCCAGGTGAACACACGCAGACAGTTTCTGATTCGCGCGCCACTCGGCATCATCGGTACGATCGCTGGCTGCGGGGGGAAGAATGAAAAAGCCGTGCAAGCCGGAAGTCACGCGTCAGCCACGCCCGGTGCGCCGCCGGCGTTCAACACCGCGCCCCCGGTAGGTCCGGAGGTCACTTCCGCGACTTTCGCCGAGGCGGAAAAACTGTGTCAGGTTCAGATGGCGGATGCGCAGCGAAACATGGCGGCCTCGAGCTGGCGAACGTCCATGGCGCCACTGCTCGAGCGGCGAACCGGTCCCCGCAAGGTGGTGCTCGAGGCAACCCTCGCGCCTGCTACACGCTGGAATCCGATGATACCTGGCGCCGGCGCAATGCCGGCCGCCGACGCATTCGTCCGGAGCAAGCCCGACAACAATCCGCTGCCGTCCAGCGATGACGACATCGCATTCGCGCCGGTGACCTCTCTTTCTCGCTGGATCGAGAGCCGCAAACTGTCTTCCGACAGGCTCACGCGGATCTATCTCGACAGGATCGCGCGTTTCAATCCAGTACTTCGGTGTGTGATTACTCCCACGCGCGACGTCGCGCTGGCACAGGCGAAGCAGGCGGACGCGGAGATTGCGGCCGGAAAATACCGCGGTGCGTTGCACGGAATACCGTACGGCGTCAAGGATCTTCTCGACACCGCCGGCATTGCAACGACCTATGGCGCCGAGCCTTTTCGCAACCGGGTTCCCGCGACAGACTCCGCTGTCGTCGCGCGGCTGCATGCGGCGGGCGCAGTTCTCGTCGCGAAATTGAGCATGGGCGCGCTGGCGCTGAACGACATCTGGTTTGGCGGACAGACCATGAATCCGTGGCTCCTCGATGAAGGTGCTTCAGGGTCGAGCGCCGGACCTGGCGCCGCAACTGCCGCTGGCCTCGTCGCGTTCTCGGTTGGTAGCGAGACGGGCGGCAGCATCGTGAGTCCGAGCATGCGTTGCGGTGTAACCGGACTTCGCCCGACATACGGACGTGTCGCGCGAACGGGTGCGATGACGTTGTGCTGGTCTCTCGACAAGCTCGGCCCGATGACGCGCAGCGTGGAAGACGCGATGCTGGTGTTGAACGCGATCAGCGGACCTGACGCGGGAGATGTCGCAAGCGTGCCTTCGCACCTCGACTTCGATGCGTCGAGATCAGCGCGGGGACTTCGTGTCGGCTATTTCCCCAAATGGATGAACGAGGCGCCCGCGACCGACGTTGATCGGGCGACACTCGCCGCCGCGCAACGCCTCGGCATGACCACGGTGCCGGTCACGATCGCGGATCTTCCGTACGACTCGCTCAATCTCATTCTATTTGCGGAGGCGGCTGCTGCATTCGAGGAGCTGACGCTCAGCGGCAAGGCAGACGAGCTCAAGGTCCAGGTCCCCGACGCGTGGCCCAACCAGTTTCGTGAGGCCCGCTTTCTGTCCGCCGTCGATTTCGTACAGACGGACCGGCTCAGGCGAAAGGTCGCTGCCGAGATGGCGCGAGTGATGGCAACCGTGGACCTCCTGCTCGTTCCGTCGCTCCGGGATGAGATGTTGGTGATTTCGAACAACACCGGCCACCCGTCGTTGACCCTGCGGACAGGATTCGTCAATGTGAGCGAGGCGCGGAGTGACTGGGCACCCGATCCAGCCCATCCGCTGCCACACTTCTCGCCTCCTCGCCGCGTGCCGCATGGTGTGACCCTTATCGGGAGACTCTTCGACGAGGGCACGGTCGCGACCGCAGGGCTGGCCCTGGAGCGGTCGCTAGCCGTCTCCGGCGAGCGACCGAAAGGGTTCTAGATCGCGCAGATCCGGCGAAGCCTGGTGCGATTATTTTACGAGATGCATCTGTGAGAACCCCGTCGGCGCAGCGGGCACGTAGCGCGGCGCACTTCGTGCCTTGATGATCCTCAGCCCATGCTTTCTTCATGACCGAAACCGTGCTTTCGCGCAACAATGTGCAGGTCCGGGGCAACGGCACCCAGCCAATGGTGTTCGCCCACGGATTCGGGTGCGACCAGAACATGTGGCGCTACATCACGCCCGCATTTGAAAACGACTACCGAAGCGTTCTGTTCGACTACGTGGGCTCAGGCAGGTCGGATATCGCTTCATATGATGCTGCCAGGTACGGCTCGCTGGACGGATACGCCCAGGATTTGCTCGACGTCTGTCATGCACTTGATCTGAGCGATGTGATACTGGTGGCGCATTCTGTGAGCTGCATGATTGGAGTTCTCGCCGCGAAGCGCGAGCCGGAATTGTTCTCCCGCCTTCTGCTAATCGGTCCTTCGCCGCGATACATCAACGAAGCGCCGGACTACGTCGGTGGCTTCGAGCGCGCCGATATCGAGGGTCTCCTCGACATGATGGAGAAGAATTACATAGGCTGGGCGAATTTTCTGGCGCCGGTGATCATGAAGAACACGGACAGGCCCGACCTGACCGGAGAGCTCGAGGCCAGCTTCTGCTCTACGGATCCGGTGATCGCTCGGCGTTTTGCGGAAGCAACATTCTTCGCGGACAACCGGGCTGACCTGCAAGACCTGCGAACACCCGCGCTGGTGATGCAGTGTTCAGACGACCTGATCGCCCCCAACTCGGTGGGCGAATACGTTCATGCCCATCTTCCAGGCAGCGAGTTCCGGCAACTTGAAGCCACGGGTCACTGCCCGCATTTGAGTCATCCGGAGGAGACCATCGAAGTAATCCGCGAATATCTGGCGCATCCGGCACGTCCGACGTGACCCCTTGCTGATGCGCGAAGCACGTTCAGCAGCACCTCTTCGCAGCCCGGAGCTGGTGCCGCCACGACCAGAGATCGGCGCGCTGCTCGATGACGCGCCATGCGGATACCTGTCGTTTGCCGATGACGGCACCCTGCTGTCCGTAAACCGGACGCTGCTCCGCGCGCTCGACTATACAGCCGGGGAACTCATCGGCCGCTCCGTGGAAACCATCCTCCCCATCGCGAGCCGGATCTTCTACCAGACGCACTTCTTTCCGCTGGTCCGCCTGCATGGTCACGCCGAGGAAATCTTTCTTCTCATGCGCGACAGCAACGGCGATGATCTCGCGTTTCTGACGAACGCGGTACGGCGCGAACGGGATGGCAGCTGCGTTACCGAGTGTGTGGTGATGCGCGTCATCGAGCGTCGCAAATTCGAGGAATCGCTGCTCCGCGCCAAGAACGAAGCCGAGGACGCGCGCACATTGGCCGAGACACACCAGCGCGAGCTGCAAGTCGCAAACGATCTGCTCGAGCGACAGGCGCTGGAGCTAGAACTCAGTCAAGACCATCTGCAGAAGCAGGCGGAGGAGCTGGCGCTCCAGTCGGACGCGCTTCAATCGCTCAACAACGACTTGCTCGAGCGCGGCGCCGAGCTCGAGAGACTGCGACTCATCGCCGAAGACGCGAACAAGGCAAAAAGTTCATTCCTCGCCGTCATGAGTCACGAGTTGCGGACGCCGCTGAATGCGATTGGTGGATACGTCCAGCTGCTCGAAATGGAAATTCAGGGCCCGATCACCGAGGCTCAGGCAGACGCACTCGCGCGCGTATCCCGCAGCCAGCGACATCTGCTCCGCCTGATCAACGACGTCCTGAACCTTGCCCGTGTCGAAGCCGGCCGGCTGGAGTACACGTTGGACACTCTCGACGTGAACGATCTGGTTGGAGCCGTGCTCCCAATGGTGGAACCGCAGCTGAAGGCCCGGAATCTTCAATTCGATTCAAGTATCGCTTCGGGGCTCAAGGCGTACGCCGACAGAGACAAGACGGAGCAGGTCCTGCTCAATCTTCTTTCGAACGCGGTAAAGTTCACCGAACCGGGCGGCGCTGTGAGCATCGTCGCGGGCGCGAACGCCGGTTATTCTGATCGGATCTGCATTCAGGTCGCGGACACCGGTATCGGCATTCCGCCGCACCGACTCGAACAGATGTTCGAACCGTTCGCGCAAATGGACACGAGCCATACCCGGAGGGCGGAAGGAACAGGTCTTGGCCTCACGATAAGCCGCGACCTCGCACTCGGAATGGGTGGCGACATTACCGCCACGAGCGAAGTCGGAAAGGGATCCACGTTCACGCTCTCGCTTCCGTCCTCTGGCACGGCTCCCGCACAACTCTGAACGCGTGCCGAGTGCTTTAAACATGCTGTTACTTTCAGCGGACCTCGATGTGCGCCTAGATCACATTCTCCATCGACGCGACCGGCGATCCCTTCGCCAAATCCCGATGACCGTTTCGGCCCCGCTGCTCCTCGCAGCCGCATGACTAGCGCGCCGATGTTCGCCGGTGCAGGTACGATGCGACATCTCTGCCGCGACAAGGATTGGTCGCAGACCGCACTTGGACCAGCGGATGCCTGGCCTGCGGGTCTCAGGACAACCGTCGAGCTGGTGCTCGGTTGTTCGTTTCCGATGAGCCTTCTATGGGGTCCCGAGCTCATCCAGATATACAATGATGGTTACATCCCTATCCTCGGCGCGAAGCATCCCTGGGGATTGGGGCTCGCTACGCGCGAATGCTGGCCGGAAGCGTGGGCATTCAACGAGCCCATCTACCGACGGGTTTTCGCGGGCGAGACGGTTTCTTTCGAGGACCAGCTCTACCAGCTACTTCGACACGGTCCGGATCAGCAGCCGGACGACGTTTACATAACGCTCTCGTATAGCCCGGTACGCGACGAATCAGGGGAGATTGGCGGCGTACTTGTGACGCTGATCGAGACAACCGCTCGCGTCACGACGCGCCGCCTGGAGGCCGAGCGCGAGGAGATGTATCGAGCGCTGGAGCTCGAGCGCGGGCGGCTCGGCTTCGTGTTCCAGCAGTCACCGACGTTTCTTGCCGTGCTGCACGGTCCCGAGTATGTCGTCGGGTTCGCCAATGA
>JALYYT010000373.1 GCA_030946285.1 Gemmatimonadota bacterium | reverse complement strand
CTGGCACTCGATGCCTGCCGGACAGCATGCTGCGCGACCGTTGATGCCTCCTGCACCAGTCCGGCAATCTCTCGGACGCTGGCTGAGAGCTGTTCTGCGGAGCTAGCGACCGTCTGAACATTTCGCGTAGCCTGCTCGGATGACGCTGCAACCGCCTGCGCCTGACATGCAGTCTCCTCAGCGGAAGCGGCCATACCCTGCGCACTCGACTCCACTTCGCCGGCAGACACCGTGACCATCTGCACGACACTCTTCACATCGCGCTCGAAGTCGTTCGCGAGAGAAACCTGGTCGGCGGCGCTGCTGACCATGCGGGCAACGTCGCGCAGCATGGTCAGGCGTCGCTCCGAAGGACGAAGTGCCTCGGACGCAAAGAATTCCATTACTCCGATCACCCGACCCTTGGCTACGATCGGAAACGCAACTCCACTTTTCAGGCCGCACCGTCGCGCGGTAGCCGAGCGAAGGCCATCGCTTTCTTCGGAGACATCCGGCGCGAAGACGAGATCGTGGTTGGCCCAGGCGCGTCCGGCGAGACCCTGGCCCTGCTCGAATGCGCCGTCGTGGGTAATCCGGCGAAAATCCTCGTCAACGCTACCTGAATCCACGCAGAAACGAAGCGAAGTGGATTTCGGATCGAGAACCCAGTATGCGCCGTAGACCCACTTGAATGAACTGCGAACCAGATCCAGTGTCACCTTCGCGATGTCATTCACCGAATTGCGACCAGCATTGGCGCGGAGAACGGTAACTAGCACGTCCATGTCCTCTTCCGCTTCCAGGCGCGTGCTCCGCTCTCGAAGACGGTCCAGGGCAGACGAGACCAGCTCGGCGACTCGACGCATCACGTCAATCCGCTCATCTGAAAGCGCGAGCGGTTCCATCACGAAGAAGTCCAGAGCGCCGACTATCTCTCCATCGATCGACAGTGGGAGCGCGATGGCCGCCGAACATCCGGCCGCCTGAGCCACCTCGCCGCGCCGATCCTGGAGATACTGGAGATCGTCCACGATGAATACATCGCGATACCTCCAGGCCTTTCCCACGAGTCCGGTCGCTTCCGCGTAGGAAGCACTGACCGTGACGCGATGGAACTCGTTGTTCACGGCTCCGGATTCCAGTCCGAATACAAGGCTGTCGCCTTTCGAATCCGTGGTCCAGTAGGAACCATACGGCCACGCGAACCCCGACCGGACAGCTTCCAGTGCTCCGCGTGCGGCTTCCGCAGCGGTGCCTGCGCGCGAAGTCGCGCCAGCGACATTCATAATCACGCGGGCGTGGGTCTGTGCTTCGGACACGCGGGTCTCGAGCTCGTCAACGACCTGACGATCGCGAAGTGCGCCCGTTCGCCGATCGATCTTTCGTCTATCGGTTTTCACGATTCCGCCATCAATGCCGTTGTCGATTCCATTGTCACTGCTTCCGCCTGTGGAGATCGATTCTGCAAATTCGTCTTTCCTGATTCGGCTCGTCATGCTACGGATCTCGGTTTTATGGTCGAGTACTTGTTTCGTCCAGCAGATGCGTGGTATGGAGAATGGCGAGCAGCCCAAAATCCTTCCGGACGACTCCGGCACAGATGCGCCCCCAATCGCCCGCCAGACCCGCTGGCAGTGATTCGAGCCCATCCAATGGTACGGTGACCACGTCCCCGACCTCGTCCACGAGCAGCGCGAACAGCTCCTCGCCGTCGCGCACCACGACATTCATTAAAGAGTCGTCCGGGTCGCGGGAAATCTCCAGCTTCTCATGCATGTCTATGGCGGTGACGATCTGGCCCCTGAGGTTCAGCAGCCCGCCGATGTATGGTGCCGCAAGCGGGACTCGCGCGATCCGCTGGGGACCGATCACTTCCTGGACGTCCAGCACTCCTATCCCGAACCACTGCGATCCCACGCGAAACGTGATCACATCATCGCTGCTGACGGCTGGCGAATTCACGAGACGTCTCCGCCGCGAGCGCGACCTAGGAAATAGGAGACATCGAGTACTTCCGTCGCCGCACCCGCGATGATCGCAGTGCCGAGTACTCCAGGCCGCATCGATTGCATCTCGAGTTTGACGACTTCCTGAACGATGTCCCGGATCTCGCTCACAGCTATGCCGAACGACCGGCTTCCTTCATTGAACACGATCACGGAGCTGCTTCGTCCTGAAGTGAACGATATTGCGGGGCTCGCGGGAAACACAGGCAGCAAACTTCCGCGGTACTGCACCACGTGTATCCCACCAGCGTTTTCCATACGCTCAAACGGGATCTCCTCCAGTCTCGCGACCTGCGAGAGGGGAACTGCCTGCACTGCGTCGTTGCCCACGCCGAACAGCAGCATACTGTCCGCCCGTTCAGCGGGCGCTGCCGGCGTCGCGGCCAGCACCACGGTGGACGACGTTTCCGTACCAGCACGCGCGGCGAGCGATGCGGGGTCCACGATCATCACGACTCGTCCATCACCGAGTATCGTGCAACCGGCGTAGCAGCGAACGGAGCGCGCCAGGCGACCAACGGGCTTGACTACTATCTCCTGCGTGTCAATCACATCGTCAACGATGATTCCGAAGCGCGCTGTGCCGGCTTGGCATATCACGAGCGTAGGGATCTCGCTCGAGGTTTGACCGGGCAGGTCCAGCACGGCGGACAGCGTCACGACGGGGACAAGTTCATCCCGTAGCCGGAAGAGCCGCACGTTGTGCAGCGTGTCGAACCGACCAAGCGCGTCACCCGACAGCCGGATGAGCTCGAGTACACTGGCCTGCGGAAAGGCGAACAGCTCATCGCGCGAGCTGACAATCAGCGAGGAGATTATCGCGAGCGTAAGGGGCAGTCTCACTCTGATGGTGCACCCCTGATCGCGCGCCGAACGGATCTCCACCGCGCCACCCACGCGCTCGATATTGCTCCGAACGACGTCCATCCCGACGCCGCGGCCGCTCAGATGGGTCACCGTCGCAGCGGTGGAGAGTCCCGGTTCGAATATGAATCGCAGGACGTGAGCATCGCTCATCGTGTCGGCGATTTCCTTGCGTACGAAACCGCGTTCGACGGCCTTGCGCCGAACTTCCGATGGATCCATTCCCTTGCCGTCATCCGTGATTTCCACGATGACATGGCCACCTTCGTGGAATGCATTCAGCGTGATCCTGCCAGTGACAGGTTTCCCGAGCTCGCGGCGTCGTTCAGCGCTCTCGATACCGTGATCTGCCGAATTGCGCACCATGTGCGTGAGCGGATCCTGAAGCGCCTGCACGAGCTGTCGATCCATTTCGGTCGCCGCACCTTTCAGGTCCAGCTCGATCTTCTTGCCAGTCTCGCGTGCAATGTCACGCACTATTCTAGGCAGCTTGCTCCACGCCGAACCCACTGGCTGCATGCGCGTCTTCATTATAGCGCCCTGCAGCTCAGCGGTAATCCGGCTCAATTGCTGTACCGGCGTGGCGAATGCAGAATCGTCATCGCGTGATGCCATCTCGAGAAGCTGGTTCCGGTTGAGAACCAGCTCTCCCGCGAGATTCATGAGTGAGTCGAGCAATTCGATGTTTACGCGGAGCGACGAATTCGCGGTAGCCGATGCTGCGACGGCGGCGTAAGTCGTGGCCGCGTCCTTGACCGCGACAGGTGCTTCAGCCGCCGGTCCGCGTTCGCGCGCGGTTGAATCGTCCGCGACGTGTTTCGAATCGGCTTCTTCGTGGGACGCCGACAGCCATTGCTCAAGGAGCGCGATAACGAGCGAGTCTTCGCCGGGCGGCTCCGTCCCGCTCGCCGCAAGGCCTCCGAGTATCAACTTGATGACGTCGACGGCGCGCAGAATGTCGGAGACCACGTCGGGCTCCGCGTGCAGCGTTCCGGTACGGAGCCTGTCGAGTACGGATTCGGTGGTGTGAGAGACTGTCTCGAGGCGCGGGAGTCCGAGGAAACCGCAGGTTCCCTTGATCGTGTGGATCGAGCGGAAGATCGAGTTGAGCAGGTCGGTGTTGGACGGATCGCGCTCCAGCTTGACCACATCCAGGTCGAGCTGAGCGAGGTTCTCGGCGCTTTCCGCCAGAAAGTCCTTAAGCAGATCGTCCAACGCACATCTCCGGCACGGGAACAGGCAAAGCGACCGGTAACAGGGTCCCGATCACGTCCATAATGGTCGGCCGGCGCGACGCGAAACTTTATGTTTCCAAGACACGCCCGCAGCAGCGCAATCTGCGTTGCACTCGGCTACAGCTTGAACAGTTGGTTCCGATACTCGACCGTGTGGACAAAATTCATTACGCCGCGAACCGACCATGATCGAGCGACTCTCTACCGAGGTAGCTTCCCGCGTTGACCTGATCACCTCCTCGCTCACCCCCCAGGAACGTACGGACGACACCGTACGGTTCCTGCGCGGAGTGAAGAACTCATCGGCGAGCAGTCTGAAGCAGGCTCCGCAGGCAGCACAGCGCGCCCTCGCGAAAACGCGCAATCCGGACATCGGGCTAGCTGAACTCGTGAAAGTAGTGGAGGAAGATCCGACGCTCGGTCAGGCTCTGCTCAGGTACGCGAACTCTGCTTATTATGCCACTGGCGGAACCGTGGTCTCGTTGCGGCACGCAGCACAGCGCGTCGGTTCGTCCGGCGTTCACAATGTGGTACTCGGTGTAATGCTCGAGGGCATGCTCTGCAAGCCCGGCGGCGAATATCAGATCATGCTTGGTCAGGTGCGTGATCACATGGTGCGTACGGCGCCAATCGCGCGAGCGTTAGGGAGAACCTTCGGCCTCGTAGCCGACGAATGCTTCTCGCTCGCTCTGCTCCACGACGCGGGCAAGCTCATCGTATTCGATGTGATCGGCGTGCTGCGCCACGAGACGCGTCGCGACGTGAACATTCCGAAGAGTGTGGTGTCACGTACGCTGCGCGAGCTGCACGAACCACTCGGCGGAATCGCGGCCATTCACTGGGGACTCGGTGAAAATGTGGCCGCCGCCGTGTCCACCCATCACCGCAAACCGATTCCCTCGTCTGCGAACCGGATGAGTGAATTGCTGTTCGTCGCAGAGCGCGCCGAACATGCGCTTTCCGGTGTGATTCCGAACGACCTTCAGAGTTGGTGGACGGAAGGCGAAATTTCCGGAGATGCCGGAAAGGTCGAGGAGTTGATCGCGGGTTTGAGTGAGCGCGAGATGCTGCCGGCGTAGCACCGCAACTCGGCCGCGCTACGCGAAGCTACGGCGACTCACTGGCGGTCCTGAACCAGCCCTGGTCGTATCCTCTGGAAAATTCGACGTATTGCTGTGTGGTCCGGTCGGCGGCGGCGCGAGCGAGCTCCAGTAGCTGGGCTCGCCACAACGTCTCGCGGCCGAACGCAGTCAGCTGCTCCACCGGCGCCGAGCCGAGCCAGCCTCCACCGCGCAAGTGCAGCCATGCCGCAACGCTCGCCATCATGACTATTGCTTCGGCGAGCTTGCGCGGCTGCTTCTCCCACGACTGCATTCTTATCCGGTCTTCCTGTGGCTGCAATTCGCGCGTTGCGTAGCTCTGGCCGCTCCAGCGCGCCGGAAACAGGAACGCCGGCGCAACGACCGCCGAGTGACGTTGAACCGTCACGAGCCGGTCAGCAAAATCATTCCAGACAGGCTGGCTGGAGGAGCGCAGCGTACCAAGCGCGGATGGGTGTGCCAGCTTGAGATCTATCAGCACGTTTCTGTCCGGAGATCCGCGGCCCTCGACCAGAGCAATGAAGCGAGGGTAGGCAATGCTCCCGACACCGGCGATGCGATGAGCGACGTCCACGACCCGAAAATATTCAGTGTCCCGCGCCGCGTCCCCGACTGTCGCCATCATCTCCTCGACGCCGCTCCGCTCCTCCGCCGTGACTGACAGCAACTGTACGCCATCCAGCGTCAGCCGGCGGCGCTTGCCCTTGCGCGAAGTGAACCGGTTCAGCAACTCGTTGCGGGATCGGCCGGCGACCTGTGCGAACAGTCGCTTGACCGCACCGCGCGCGTTCTCGCGCTCGATCCACGACGATTTCCCGAGCGAAAGCTCCTGGCAATAGGCGAGCAACGCGCGCTGCACGAGAGCCTCTCCGTCCTCGTTCGATATTCCCCACTGCTTCGCGCCGACCAACAGGCTCGCCATGAAGCGGACGAGATCGAGCGTGACCGGCCCAAGCGCCGACTCATCGAAATCGTTCACCTCGAAATAGGTGAGCCGGTTGTCCCCCTTGTATGTTCCGAAGTTTTCCGCGTGCAGGTCGCCGCAAAGCCACGCGGGCGGCGCACCGGAGAGCGTGACCACGTCGGGAAGGGACGAATAGAAGAGGTGGCACGCTCCGCGCATGAACGAGAACGCGGTTTCCCGCATCACGGCATATTTGCGAGACCGAAGGTCGGGATCAGCCGAGCGGTTGGCCGCACTGATTGACTCGAGTACATCTGTCGGTCCGAAAGAACTCGTTTCGATCTGGGACATGCGGTATGCGAAAGATGGCTGGCGTAAGAGCTGGTCTGGCTGGTCGGGCTTGTCGAACAATAACGCCGCATTCGCGGCTTCGAATCGGGGACAATGCGGACAAATCAGCAGAATCGGCGTCAAACCCCGCAACAGGCGGCGAGTTTACCGGAATCCGGCGCAAAGCGGGAGGGACCGGCTGCGTTCTTCCGGAAGCTTGGGCCCGGACTGATCACCGGGGCAGCCGACGACGACCCCTCGGGAATCGCGACGTATTCCCAGGCAGGAGCGGCGTTCGGATACGGGCTGCTCTGGACCGCTCTCGTCAGCCTGCCGTTGATGGTCGGCGTGCAACTTATGTGCGCGCGACTCGGCGTCGTTTCCAAGTCGGGACTTGCGACCTCGCTGCGGGAAAACTATTCGAAGACGCTACTCTGGTTCGCGTGCACGCTTCTGCTGTTGGCGAACACCCTCAACATCGCCGCTGATCTGGGTGGAATGGCCGCTTCTGCGGCATTGCTGAGCGGGATCCCGCGAATCGTTCTGGTACCGGTCTTCGCGGTAATCATTCTCGGGCTGCTGGTGTTCGCTTCCTATGAGGCGATGACCCGGGTGTTCAAGTGGTTCGCGATGGCTTTGTTCGCGTATGTCATCGCGGCCTTCCTTGCACATCCCAACCTGGCGGGCGTCCTCAAGGGAACGCTCTATCCGTCCATTCATCTGACGAAGGACTATCTGCTGACTTTCGTGGCACTGCTGGGCACGACGATCTCGCCCTACCTGTTCTTCTGGCAGGCATCGCAGGTGGCGGAACAGGAGCACCACATACGGACCCGCTTTCCGTTGCGGAGACGCCGGAGCGAGTTGCGCCGCACAGGCCGCGAGCTGCAGGACACGACTCTGGACACGGAATCCGGAATGTTCATCTCGCAGCTCATCATGTTCTTCATCATCCTCACCGCCGGAGCCACTCTGCACAAGGCCGGCATCACCGACGTGCTGTCAGCGGACCAGGCGGCGTTGGCTCTGCGGCCGCTGGCTGGACCACTCGCATACTGGCTCTTCGCAGTCGGGATCATCGGCACCGGGATGCTCGGCGTTCCCGTGCTTGCTGGCTCGGCGGCATACGCGATAGCCGAGGCCGGCGCATTCAGGGGCGGCATGGATGAGAAGCCGCATGGCGCGCGCGTGTTCTACGGCGTGATGGCAGTATCGATGATCATCGGGATGCTGCTCGCGCTCACGAAATTCAACGCCATGAAGATGCTGCTCTGGTCCGCGGTGCTCAACGGAGTACTCGCGCCGCCACTGATCGTGATCATTCTCGTCGTGTGCAACAACACGAAGATCATGGGCAAGTACAAGAACGGCGTCGTACTGAACGTGCTCGGATGGATTGCGGCACTGCTGATGGGAGCTGCGGCGATCGCCATGTTTGCGTCGTTCTTCATGTAGCATTCTGCAGCATTGGCATAACGCAAAAGACCGGCGTCCAGTCAAGGACGCCGGCCTTTTGCGTTCGCAACCAGCGAAGCATCAAACCGCGGCGCGGTTTCCCGTAATGAGTCTCACCAGCCAGACCAGTAGTACCGCGCCGATGATGGCGACGATGATGGTCCAGATGATTCCGCCGCCGCCGATGCCGAGCATGCCCATCAACCACCCGCCGATTACTGCACCGACGATACCCAGCACAATGTCCATGATCGGGCCGTAACCCGAGCCCTTCATGATTCGTCCCGTCGCCCAGCCGGCGATGAGGCCAACGATGATCCACCAAAGCCAAGTCATGGTACAATTTCTCCATTCGTAGCGTGGACGTGACCGTACTTCTACACCGCGACCGGTCCCGTTGTGGAGGGATGAAGCAAGAGGCGCGCCGTCGCGAGGTCGCCTCATGAGCGTGATACAATTCTGTTTCCGAAGGCTACCTCTGGTGCAGTCCCGCCAGCCGTGCGACCCGGCCGTTTGCCCCGGCGGCCACGGCCGATCCATCAGTGTCCGACATCACTGTGTTGAATGAAAGCGAGTCGAGGCGTGACCAGGTGCGCCCTGCGTCGATCGAAAAAGCCGAGCCTTCTGTGCCCACGGCAATCAGTCGCCAGGCCGGACGGCTCCCGCTGACATAGGCCACACCGGAGAGAAACGGTGTAGCCGGCGACGGGTGCGCGCCGACCCAGCTCGCGCCGCCATCATCGCTGCTCGCGACATTCACGGACGTCGCATCGGGCTTCGCGTAGTTGCCGCCCACGACGATCAGATGCCGCGAGTCGCTGCAGGCGATGGAAAATATTCCGGCCGAGGCGGAGCCGGCGCGTACTGGTGTCTGCGCAACCGTCCACGTGTGTCCCGCGTCCGACGTGTGGTAGACACGAGAGACTGAGGCCCCGCCGGTTGCGAACCATGCGTCGCGCGAGCCGCGGGCAATCATCGCGGTACCACTCGCCGCGAAGGCGCCCTCGCCAGCCAGCGCCGGAGGTGTGAGTGCGGAAGTGCGACTCCAGGTGGCGCCGCCGTCGCGGGTTTCGAGCAGCACGAAGTGTCCGTCCACCGGATCACCGAGTGCGAGACCGTGGCGCGAATCGAAGAAGGCCATTGCGTCCAGGAACGCCCCTTTGCTTTCGTCACGGTACCGAAGCGTCCATGTTGCACCTCGATCGGTAGTCCGGTAGATCCGTGCGGTGTCCTGTCCCGACACCTGGAGAATGACGGTGTCAGCCGAGATTGCGTGAACCGAGCGAAAGTCCAGAGAGCGAGCGTCGTTCACATGACCCGCGTGCCACACCGCGCCTCCGTCCTCTGACCATGCGAAGGTGCCGCGCGTCCCGCTGATCCAGACGAATCCGGGAAGGACCACACTAATTCCTCTGAACGACGCGTCGGTGGTGCTGTTCCCAGCGGTCCATTGCGCGTCAGCCGTGCCCGTGACTGCGAGCATTGTCGCGAGACCAACCGCGAATATCCGAAGCGCGGAAGCTGGAGCAGGATGTGACATAGGACAATAATCTACCGTCCGTGGCTGCAGCCGCAGATGGGCTCGTTTTCGGTGTGCGTTCGGTATATTGCGTGATGGTCAGGTTGCGACGGGTATCTCGACAGCTTCCGCTCTTTCCGGAGGCCGTTGAACGATCGTTCGAAGTTCTCCCGGAACTCGGCGAACAGGGGGACATCAGGTACTACGCGACACGAGCGCGTTCGGTGCTCAACAGTCCCGAGGCGACCGGGATGCGCTTCTGGTCGGTCAATCCGTACGTGGGATGCGCGTTCGGATGCACGTATTGTTATGCGCGTTACGCTCACCGGTACGTGATGGAGCGAGCGGCCGACAAGGACCGGCTGGAGGACGAGCTCTCCTCGGACTTCGACAGCATGGAACCCTGGCTGGCGTTCGAGCGCCGGATTTTCGTCAAGCGAGATGCTCCCGACATCCTCGCTCGCGCGCTGCGTACCGGAGGTGAGCGATACCTCGGATTGATCAACGGCGAGACCATACTCATCGGCTCCGCGACCGATCCATATCAGCCGGCGGAGCGGCGCTTTCGCGTGACGCGCAGGATTCTCGAAGTGCTCGCCGAGCATCCAGGACTCGACGTCGTCATCATCACGAAGAGTCCGCTCATCACGCGCGACGTCGATGTGCTCAAGCGCATTGCGCGCAATTCGAGGCTGCATGTTCAGATCTCGCTGATCACCGTGGATCGCGAGCTGGCCCGACGCATCGAACCAAGGTCGCCGACTCCGGACTCCCGGCTGCGAGCGCTGTCCAGACTGCGCGAAGCCGGAATCGAAGTCGGGGTGAACTGCATGCCGGTGCTTCCGGGAATAACCGATGATCCCGCCGCGCTGGACGAGCTGGTGCGCCGGGTGGCGGAAGCCGGCGCTGTGCGAATCGGCGCATGCGCGCTACGGCTGGATCGCAGCGCCAGACTGCGCTATCTCCCCTTCATCGAGCAGGAATTCCCGGAGCTGGCTCCACGATATCGCGCCAGCTACGCGCGAGACCGCAATGTGGGCGAGCGGTACCGGGACGGGCTCGCGGAGCATTTCGACGTGCTGCGGGCGAAGTACCACATCGGAGAAGGCACGCGCTACTGATGTTCGGTCGACGGCTGAGTCGAGGCCTCAGGCGCGCTCGAGTTCGACCAGTGCGTCGGAGTTGGTTCCGGGCACGTAGCAGTGAAGGCCACACGGAATCAGCCCCGCTTCCCGGATCATGCGGCGGTACAATGTGCGGGTTTCGGAGTGCCAGCCCTCGGTATCCCCCTCCACATGGTCGTCCGTGGTGAAAATCTCAAGATACGCAACGCCCGCAGTGCGTGCAGCGATGTTGCGCATTGCACGCACGACTTCATCGCTCGGCATGTAGTTGATGACGCTGCAGCACACCACGAGATCGAACTTCGCATCGGGGAACAGCCCGGGCAGATCGTCCAGCGTGCCGCGCACGATATTGCGACGCTCTCCGAATCTGCGCACTGCGTAGTCGCTCGGGTCCACGCCCTGGTATCTGATGCGTGGTCGCATCTTCTGGAGAACCGGAAACCAGCGCCCTTCTCCCGCTCCCACATCGAGCACTGACCTTACGGGATGCGCGAGAACGTACTCGGTGGCGGCCAGGGCGAATCGCACGAGCCGCGCGAGATCGGCCTGTGTACCGACACGGTGCTTGGGATGACGATACCACTTGTCGAAGTATCCTGAATCGAACCGCTTTCGGCTCGGCTTTGTCCCGCTCATTCGTCGGACTTGCTGCGGCGGAGCTTCTTCTTCTGCGACGTGATCCGCTTCGCGTCGAGTCTTGCCTGTTTCGAAGCACGCGAGGGACGCGTCTTCTTTCTTGTCTTCGGCACGATGAGGGCTCGACGGACCATCTCTGCGAGTCGCAGTTCGGCGAGCTCCCGGTTCTGGAGCTGGCTTCGGGTATCACTCGCTACCACGCGCAGCTCACCCTCGTCGCTGATCCGCGACGCCAGACGTACGAGCAGCCGCGCCCGGTCCGCATCGTTCAGCGACGGCGACGAGGCTACGCTCCAGGTCAGTTCGACGCGAGTGGATGTCTTGTTCACGTGCTGGCCGCCGGCACCGGACGCGCGCGACGCGCGCACATCCAGCTCGGTGCGCGGTATCTGGACGCGTTCATTCACATGAAGCGATCGCTCGGAATCCCCGTTAGCAGCGGAAGATCTTATCGCCATCGAAGCGTCCGTTCTCGATGAATATTCCGGACGTGTATCGCCCGGCAACGATACTTCCCGCCATGTACACGCCCGGCACGTTCGTCTCGAGTGTCTCGGGGTTCACGCTGGCACGCTCGGTGTCGGGCTCGAGTTCGATGCCGATTCTACGGAACAGTGCGAAGTCCGCACGGAAACCCGTCAGCGCGTAAACCCGGTCAGCATGCAACGACTCCTCTCTGCCATTCGCATCGCGAATGATCACTGTGCCGGGCTCGATACGAAGCACCGCCGCGCCGAGCCGAGCAGAAATTTCACCTGCGGCAATACGATTCTCGATGTCCGGCTTCACCCAGTACTTCACGCTGGGCGGAAAGCTGGTGCCGCGATAGACCAGTGTCACATGCGCACCGGCCCTGAACAGTTCCAGCGCCGCCTCGACCGCGGAATTGCGACCTCCGATTACCACGACGTCACGCCCGTAACTGCGGTGAGGTTCGTCGAAGTAGTGCGCGACGAACGGGAGGTCCTCACCGGCGACGTTCATGAGGTTGGGTTCACCGAAGTAACCTGTCGCGAGCACGAGACGCCGGCAATCCAGATACTGTTCGCCCTCAGGAGTGTCGATGGTGCACGTGATGACATCGCCCTGGCGCTTCGCGGTAACGAGCCTGGTGTAGCTGCGCAGCCGGAGTCCTTCAGCCCGCACAACGCCGCGGTAATACTTGAGCGCTTCCTCGCGAGTCGGCTTCTGCGCGGCACATACGAACGGATGACCGCCGATTTCCAGCAACTCGGGTGTAGTGAAAAAACCCATTCCGATTGGATAGCGCACTATCGAGTCGGCGATCGCTCCCGCCTCGATGACGAGAGGGTCTGTGCCGCAGCGACGTGCGGAAATGGCGCAGGCCAGACCGATGGGTCCGCCGCCGGCTATGACGGTATCTTCAAACTGATTCTTCTGCATTGGACTCGTTCAGGCTTCGATCGCGTGTCGTGTACTGGCTGAAGCCATGGGCACACGCATCGCGACGCATTTCAATAAACATACCCGGACGACTGTCCGCCCCGCTAAACTCATCAGGTAGCTCAAACGTTACGACAACGAGGACAACGATGAACATTGCCAAGGCTCGTGTGCTTGTCACCGGCGGTACCAGTGGAATAGGCAAGGCGACCGCGCTCGCACTCGCCGAATCGGGGGCGAGGGTAGCTATCTGCGGACGCAACAGGGAGACGGTCGAGAAGGCGGCAAGCGAAATCGACGCGTCACCGTTCGTTTGTGACGTGAGTCACGAATCGGACGTGCTGGCAATGATACCCAAGGTGGTAAAGGCGCTTGGCGGCTACGACGTTCTCGTCAACAACGCCGGGTTCGGCCGGTTCGCGCCTCTGATCGAGACCACCGCCGACGACATGCGCGCGGTATGGGAGACGAATGTGCTCGGCGCCACGCTCGTCGCGAGGGAGTCGGCAAGGCATTTTATCGCGCAATCGGCTGGCAACATCGTCAATGTCGCCTCTACCGCCGGTTCACGCGGGTCCGTGGGGGGATCGGCCTACTCCTCATCCAAGTTCGCCTTGTCATCGCTCACGGAGTGCTGGCGGCTGGAACTTCGGAAGCACAACATACGCGTCATGCAGGTAAATCCGAGCGAGGTGCTCACCGATTTCGCGCACAGGGCGCGCGGTGCCGCGCGCCAGGACAATCCGAGCAAGCTACGCGGTTCCGATATCGCCGCGACCATAGTCTCCATGCTCTCGCAGGACGACCGCGCGATGGTGACCGATGTCACCGTCTGGGCGACCAATCCGACCTAGCCGCACTAAAGGCCGATGGACTCTGCGGACCGCTGCAGCGCTCCGATGACGAAGGTGATGTGATCGTCGAGGTCAACTCCCAGCTCTGCTGCGCCCTGAATCACGTCCTCGCGGTTGACGCCGCGAGCGAACGCCTTGTCCTTCATCTTCTTTCGAACCGAGCGCGTGTCAACGTCGCGCACCGCGCGCGACGGTTTGACGAGCGCCGTCGCGGTTATCAGGCCGCTGAGCTCGTCCACGGCGAAGAGCGCACGCGAAATCAGCGACGCGCGCGGCGTGTTGGTATATGCAGCGTGGCCCATTATCGCATCGAGCACGTCTTCCGGGTAGCCGAGGTCTCGGAGGATGCTGACGCCTGCGCCAGGATGCTCCGCGACGGGTGAGCGATCCGCGTTCGGGAATCGCTCATAATCGAAGTCGTGCATGAGACCTGCGAGCCCCCATCGCTCGGGATCCTCGCCGTAATGCTCCGCATACGCGCGCATCGCGACTTCAACTGTGAGCATGTGCTTTCGGAGCGATTCCGACGCAGTGTATTCCTGCATCAGCTCGAGGGCGACCGCGCGGGTCGGGAGTACCGGTTGTGTCATCATCGGCTGGTGATTCGTCGGTCTACGGATGCGAAAAAAAGGCGGTGCGAGATCCAGTCTCGCACCGTCGCGGAATATAGCCGCGCCGCCGAATCGGACTCGGACGCTGCCGAGCTCGCCGCTCTTATGAAGGAGGGATCTGGAGCGTGACGTTGTCGCCGGGATTCACGAGAATTTCGCTGCTCACCGAACGACGTACTCCGCCAATGGGATCGGCGATGAAACGGAGTGATGTTGCAGGTCCGAACAGGACGTTGGACGGAATGACGAGATTGGTCTTCGCGTTGGCCGTAGCAGTTCCGAGCCGGATACGCTGGCCAACCGGGGCGCGGGTCACGTAGACGTCCATGTCCAGTGCGCCCTGATTGTCCACCGTGACGGTGGTGGCGGCCCGTGGGCTGGCCATTCCTCCGGCGCCAGCAGACGTGGTGCTAGAGCAGGCGACTGCGGATCCGAGTGTGGTCAGAGCGAGTGCAAGTGCAATTGGTGCGAGGCGCATCTTGAGTTCTCCTTTGTGCACGATTCAACACCCTTAAAGCATGCATCGCGCCAGTGTCACACGGGAACCTCATAGTCTCGTGCGCTTCTGCAGGCTCACACCCTCGTGAGTCACGTCCTTCGCATTCTTGTCGTCCCGGACACCGAGGAAGATGGGCTGGCGCAGCTTCCCGTCGGCCGTCCATTCGCTGAACTTGACCTCGACGACGACCTTGGGCCGCACCCAGGTCGCCTTCTCATTGGTGCGGGGCTCCGTCTTGAAGGGCGTGGTCTTTCTGACCAGAGGAGCGAGTCTAGCGTACATCGCCTCGAGTCCGACGCGGGTAAAGCCTCCTCCCATGTGTCCGGCGTAGATCAGATCACCGGCGTCGTCGTGGAAGCCGAGGAGCAGTGCTCCGATATCCTTCCGGGTATTGCGTGGCGCCGTGAAGCCTCCAACCACGAACTCCTGCTCGAAATCGATCTTGAGCTTGAGCCATGCGTCCGACCGGACACCCGGCGAATACGTCGCGTCCGTTCGCTTCGCGATTATTCCTTCCCACCCCTGCCGGCGAGCGCGCTCCAGCATCGCGTTCCCGTCGCGGCGGGTGGGTGTGAGCCGCAGGTGTGACGCGACCGGATCGGACTTCTGTCGGCGTTTGGTCGTGGGCAGTGCGTGCAGCAGCGACTCCAGGCGTTCGCGACGCTCTGTCCACGGCTTCGGCGTGAGATTCGTGCGATCTTCGCTCAGCATGTCGAAGGCGACCAGCACGGCGGGCATCCGATCCGACGCAACGCCGATGTCGCTCGCGCCCTTGAGGTGCATGCGACTCTGCAGCGCCTGGAATCGAGCGACATCTCCGCCGACGAGTGCCACGATTTCTCCGTCCAATGAGAACGCGTGGCCAGCGCGCACACCGAGTTCGGCCAGAGAGCGCACTATTTCCGGGAACTGACGCGCCTTGTCATTGCCGTTGCGGGTGATGAGTCTCACGCCGCGGGCCGTGACGTACGCGAGCACGCGCACGCCGTCGTACTTGGGCTCGAATGTCCACTTCGAACCCGCCGGAATTTCGTGGCCGACGCTCGCGTACATCGGCTCCCCGCCGCCGGCGCTGCGCCGTGCCGGGCTCATCTACGCGTCGGTCGCGAATCGCGGGATTGCACCGTCAGCGCGGCGGATTTCGCTGCCACGAGCCGTACATCGAGTTGGGAAGGGCGAAGAATGTCTTCCCGAACTGCGCGAAGACCGTCTCGGACTCGTCCCTGATGGCCTGCGACAGGTGCGGAAAGTCCTGTATGTTGTCCCCGATCCACTCAACAACCGCAATGGCTGGAAACCCCGGCGCGGCGGTCCCCGCCTGAACCGCGTCAAAACGCGGATTCTTGTCGTCAGTTGCTGTCTTGCACAAAACCAGATCCGCTCGAATTGAAATTCGCTCGAGATTCGACCGGGTAATGGGACACGCTGCTTCATCGCGGTTCGTGACGATCACCACGTTGCCGCCGAGCTGGTGGACCAGCTCCGTGAACGCGACCGAGCCCGGCAGCGCCGGCGCAGCTCCTCTCGAGACCCAAACCGCCCAGGCCGTCGCGTCATACGTGCCTCCAAACGGGATCCTGCCGAGCTCGTACTCGGAGTTGTCGAGCACGGTCTCATCAGCGTCAAGAATCACTCCCCAGGACCGGGGCGCGCGGCTCGAGGAGAGAGCGGACAGCTGTGCTCCTGCCGCCCGGTACGTCTCGAGATAGATCGCCCTGTGCTCGGCGGCTCCGCGCGCCCAGTGGAGAGAAGTCGATATGGGCGTCACCGGGGTTGGTGCGGGCGTCGGTGACGCGGTGCAGGCAGATTCGCCGATGAGGATCAAAACGGCAAATGCGCGGGAGAGAGCAGTCGCTGTCGTCATGGGATTCGGATCATTCTGAAGGTTTCGAACATTTGAACGAATTACGTTAAGTCACATTTATGGTATTCGACATCCGGCACCGCTCTTGCTTCCTTTCGCGTTTGCAAGGATCGGACTTCAACAGCGAGGGTGGTTATCATGGCGAGCGTATGGAAAGGATCTCTGAGCTTCGGGCTCGTCAACATTCCTGTTGAGTTGCGGTCGGCCGTCCGCGCCGACCATGTGAGCTTCCGGCTGCTGCACAAGAAGGATCTGTCGCCGGTAAAGTACGAGCGGTTTTCCTCGAAGGGAGAGGGACCGCTCAACTGGGACGATATCGTCAAGGGATATGAGTATGACAAGGGCCACTATGTCGTCCTGACTGATCAGGACTTCCGCGACGCCGCGCTGGGCAAGTCGGCCTCGATAGAGATCGTGGATTTCGTCGAGCAGGGCCAGATCGATCCCCGCTACTTCGAGACGCCGTATTATCTGACGCCGACGAAGGGCGGGGAGAAGGCCTACGCCCTTCTCCG
>JALYYT010000370.1 GCA_030946285.1 Gemmatimonadota bacterium | reverse complement strand
GACTGGTATGATAGTTACCGAACCAACATCAGCGCGGTGACTACCGAGGACGTATTGAATGCGGCGCGGACGCATCTGCATCCGGAATCGCTGCAGATCGTGATAGTCGGTGATGCGGATGCGATCCGCGAGCCGCTGGAAGAGATGAAGTTCGGCCCTGTGGACGTCATAAGTCCCTGAACCCTGCAACAAACATCTGTAATGTCTGATCCAGTGATTGCTTCACATCGCATCTATACGGGAAAAGTCCTTTCGCTGGACGTGGATCAGGTCCGGTATCCGGATGGGTCGACTGGTGAGCTGGAGATCATCCGTCACTCCGGAGCCGCGGCGATTCTTCCATTCCTGAGCGATCCGTCGGGCGAGGATCCGCAGATCATGCTGCTGCGTCAGTACAGGTATGCGGCGGGCGGATATCTGTACGAAGTACCGGCGGGAAAGCTGGAGAAGGGCGAGACGCCGCAGCACTGTGCGGAGCGCGAGCTGCGGGAAGAGACCGGATGCAGCGCGCAGAAGATCGAGCCGATGTTCAACTTCCTGACGACTCCCGGATTCACGGACGAAGTGATTCACGCATTCATCGCGACCGGTCTGACAAGTGGAGAGAAGGAGCTCGACGCCGACGAGTTCAGCGAGGTGGTGACGTTCAAGCTGTCGCAGGCGTTGCGGATGATCCAGACGAACGAGATTCGCGATGCGAAGACAGCGCTGATCATTCTCTACGCCGCGGGATTCACCACCGCACCGTGATGCGCCGTTTCCCCGCCTTCGCGGTACTTGGTGCTGTAGCCGGCGGAATACTCGGATTTCTCGCTCGGCCCGGAATTCCGATCATCGGGAAGCTGCCGCTGGATGCCGTACTCACGCGTGCGTCAACGTATCACGGACTCGCATCCGGCTACATCCACCAGGTCGCGGACCGGTCGCTCATGATAATGCTGCTTGGCGTGGTGCTGGGCGGCGTCATCGGTTATGTCGCCGATCGCGCGGCGAGCGGTGTCGGTGGTGGTGCGAGATTGTGTCCGTACTGCGCGGAGCAGATCCGGGTGCAGGCCCGGATCTGCAGGTTCTGCGGAAGGAGCGTGACCGCGGAGGGCTAGTGGCCGTTCGGTCGGTCAGTCGTTGGTGAGACTGATGTCGCCGTGGCCGCTGGACATCCTGACGGAGCGGTTGTTGTCGCCGAGTGTGCCGTGTGCGGACCGGGGGCGCGACCGGGGGCGCGACCGATTGTGCTCGTCGCTCATGGTGAGCGGGAAGTCCGTCGAGACCTGCCCGTTTCCGGTGCTGATGTCTATGGTGCCGCGCAGATCGCGCGGTGCACGCACGGAGACATTTCCGTGTCCGGTGGAGAAAGACATGTCACCCGTTCCTGCAGCGGCGGTAGCGCCGAGTGCGACGACGATGTCGCCGTGACCGGTGCTGGCCTGTACCGGACCGTTGGCTGAAACATTGATGTCACCATGACCGGTGCTGGCCTTCACCTGCGAGGCGATACCGGAGAGTTTCAAGTCGCCGTGACCGGATGAAGCGCTCACTGTTCCACTGACATCGCTGACGGAGATCTGACCGTGACCGGTGGAGGCGACCACCGCGCCGCGTGTGCCGGCGATGAGGAGATCACCGTGCATGCTGCCGGATTGAATGGAGACACCGGCCGGGAGCTGCACGACAATGCGCATTGGCTGCGGGCTCCAGTTCATCTGGTTGCGCGGTCCGTTGAAGTCATCGGCGGCGCAATCGGGGACGGATTTCGAGACCGCGCAGACGACGACGTCCGAGCCACTGTTGCGAGTGACGAAAGTGACCGGTTCGATGGGTCCGGAAAGAAAGGACCATCGGTCGGAGGTGGGCTCGGGGGTCGCGGACACATCCACGGTGGTTCCCTGGGCGCGGCGGACCTCGACATTGCCGGAGAGGTTCCGTATCCGGAGCCATGCGCCGGCGGGAATGGTGCCTGACCAGTGAAAGTCCGAGGCTGTGGCTGCTGAATCGGGCGTCGCCAACGAATGCGTCGGCAGAAGCGTCGGACGCATGGAGAAGAGAGTTATGGCAGAGACTGCCAGGACAGCTGTCTTGATCACGGTGGGACTCCTTCAAAGGTTTGCGCGGACGACTCGCAAAGCTTTGATGTCGCCCGGACCGGAATGGTTGCAACGATCCTCTGGTCGAATCATGGGCGATGGAACACGGTCGAATGTTCCATTTCCGCGTTAACGATATGAAACCGGGGACCGTCTAATTGGCGTATAGATGGAGACCCGCCAGATGTTCCGCCGGAATGGCGCGACAGAATGGCAGGCCAAGGACCTTGGGGAAATCGCATAAAGCGTTATATTTCAACGAGTTAAGCGATTGTTGATATCGGAGGCAACCCGGCACGGCCGGTGCTTGTCTAATGGACGCGCGGTGGACCTTTCCGGGAGGCCATCGTATGGGCCGGCCAATCCCGACCCCACCCCGTTGAACAGTTGTCCTGAAAAGGGGACTTTATGGCCAATGCCGCACGTAAGACCTTACCTGCACTTGCCCGAGTCGAGCTGGTCGGCTCCACGGTCCGCGAGAGGCTTCGCACGGCCGAGGATTCCGAGGTGGTATCGGCGTTTCTGGGTGGCGAGGAGCGAGCGTTTTCGGAGCTGGTGGAGCGCTATCAGACGCGACTCCTGAATTTCATATACCGTACGATCGGCGATCGGGAGAAAGCCGAGGATCTGGTGCAGGAGGTATTCATCCGGGTATACCGGCATCTGCACAGGTTCGACAGGACGAAGAAGTTCTCGACCTGGGTTTACACGATAGCGTCGAATCTCGCGAAGAATGAGCTGCGGAACAGGTCGAGGAATCCGCTGGTTTTGTTTCAGACGATTACCAAGAACTGGCAGGATGAGGAGAGGCCGCTGCAGTTTGAGGATACGGGGAACCGGCCGGATGATCTCTTTAGAAAGCGCGACATACGCGAGAAGGTTGAGGAAGCTGTCGGGCAGTTGCCGGAGCATCATCGGAATGTGTTCGTGTTGCGCGAGCTCGAGGGGAAGTCGTATGAGGAGATCGCGGAGATCACGCATACGAATCTTGGGACTGTGAAGTCCAGGTTGAATCGGGCGAGGAATAGTTTTGCGGAGATTATCGGGCCGTGGTTGGGGTAGTTGAGGTTCGATAGTCGGAATAGCAGGGCGGGTGTGATCAGGTGATCATGCCCGCTGTTTTTTGTCGGGTGTTA
>JALYYT010000364.1 GCA_030946285.1 Gemmatimonadota bacterium | reverse complement strand
CAGCAACCGATGCGGCAGCGCCGCCGACGCTGCTGTGCTGCGTCAGTCCTTGGACCGATCCATGTACTCGCCCGTCGTCGGATTGACCCGGACGCGCTCACCGGTGGCAACGAACTCCGGCACGTTCACCGTCACGCCATTGCTGAGCTTGGCGGGTTTGGTGGAAGCCGTCTTCGTCGCCGTCTTCATTACCGGAGCAGTATCGACGATCTCGAGCACGAGCGTATTCGGAAGCTGGATGCCGATCGGCTTGCCGTCATAGTACTCGGCCTGGATCTTCATTCCCGACTGCATCCACTGGGCTGCGTCGCCCAGGGCTTCCTCGTCCATCTCGATCTGGTCGTAGTTCTCCGTGTTCATGAAATGATAGGTGTCGCCACCCTGGTACATGAACTCGAGGTCGTGCGTCTCCATGGCTGCGCGCTCGATCGAGTCGGCGGCGCGAAAGCGATGTTCGAAGCTCGATCCCGTACGGATGTTCTTGAGCTTGGCCTGAACCATCGCGCGGAGGTTACCGGGCGTGTGGTGGCGGAACTCGACGACGCGGCACGGCTCTCCCTCGAACACGAGCACCATTCCGCGACGAATCTGCGTGGCTGGCATAGCCATTCGTCAAACCCTCGGAAAAACGTACATAGCCTTTAAAGGTAGCCAGTGGCCCCCGGTCCGGGCAACCGTTCCCCTACCCCGCAACGGCCGGCTCCAGCGCCCGCCATACGTTCCGGGCGACTATCTGCTCGCCCCGGAAATTCGGATGCACTCCATCGGCCTGGTTCAGCGATGGAACGCCAGCGACGCCGTCGAGCAGGAATGGGATGAGAGTTGCCCCCTTCTCCCGAGCCAGCTCGCCGTACATGTCGTGGAATGCGCGCGCGTACTGCTGGCCGAGGTTGGGCGGTGCTTCCATTTGAACGAGAAAGATCCGGGCGTTCGGCTTGGCAG
Source organism: Gemmatimonadota bacterium (assembly GCA_030946285.1). Taxonomy (GTDB): domain Bacteria; phylum Gemmatimonadota; class Gemmatimonadetes; order Gemmatimonadales; family Gemmatimonadaceae; genus Fen-1247. The sequence goes on along the minus strand of JALYYT010000364.1, from coordinate 6,317 downwards.
CCTTCACCGCGTCCAGGATCCGGGCGATGTTGGATCGCGCTTCGGTCACCGGAAGCGCGCGTAGCGCGTCGTTGGCCCCTGTCTCGATCACCACGATGTCTGCAGGCTCACGCATCACCCAGGCGATCCGGTTGAGCGCTCCGGCGGACGTCTCACCGCTCACTCCGGCGTTGATCGCCGTCATGGGTTTCCCCGCAGAATCGGCCGTCGCCTGGATGAGGGCGGGATAAGCCTGATCGGCCTGAAGTCCCAGGCCGGCCGTGAGGCTGGTACCGATAAACAGAACAGTGGGCCCTCGTAGCTTCATACTCGGAGCTGCCTGCGAAACCGGCTCCGGCAACGAAGCGACCGCGCCCGGCACTGGTGGTGTCTTATCTTTCGCCGCCGGGGCGCATCCGACCGCAGGCAGCGCGACAAGGAGTCCAGCTCCAGCGCAGAGGCCCTTATAACTGACTTCTCTCGTCATGCTCATCGCTGAATCGTTGACCAAGGAATACCGAAGCGGCGAGCGCAGGCTCGCCGTGCTGAAGAAAGTTTCTTTTGCAATCCAGCCGGGCGAGTTCGTTGCGATAACCGGGCCGTCCGGAAGCGGCAAGACTACGCTGCTGGGATTACTTGCTGGTCTCGATACACCGACGGCCGGACGAGTGATCCTCGACGGCGCTGTAATGTCGGCCATGAGCGAGGACGAGCGCGCGAGGGTTCGGTCGGCGAAGGTCGGTTTCGTTTTTCAGAGTTTCCAGCTCATTTCCACCCTGACTGCCGCGGAAAATGTGCAGGTTCCACTTGAGCTGCGGGGGGAGAACGGGTCGGAGCGCCGAGCGGCGGATCTGCTGGAACGCGTCGGACTCGGAGCACGGTCAACGCACTTTCCGATGCAGCTTTCCGGCGGTGAGCAGCAACGGGTCGCCATTGCGCGAGCCTTCTCCAATCAGCCGTCGATTCTGTTCGCTGACGAGCCCACGGGCAATCTGGATGCGGCGAGCGGCGAGCGAATCATCGAGTTGCTGGAAGAGCTGAACAATGAATCCGGCTCGACGGTCGTCATCGTCACACACGACGCGTCGCTCGCCGGACGCGCGCGCCGGCAGATCAGACTCGCCGACGGTGCCGTGATCGAAGACTCCGGCACGCCGGAACCGTCGGCTTGAGCGCCTCGACAGCGCAGCTCGCCAGACTTGCCTGGAGAGAGAGCCGCACTGCTCGCCGCAAACTCTTTCTCTACATGTCAACGATCGCGGTTGGAGTTGCCGCGATCGTTTCAATCGATTCCTTCGCGCGCAATGTCACTCGCTCCGTGAGGGAACAGTCCCGGTCGCTCCTCGGTGGTGACGTGCAATTCACGGGACGCCGGCCGTTCGGAAATGAAACGGAACAGTTGCTGGACTCGCTCCAGCGCGCCGGGATCGCCAACGCACGCTCGACGACGTTCCCCTCAATGGCGGTTATCCCGCGCAACGGCAACACACGACTCGCACAGATTCACGGCGTGAGCGCCAACTATCCGCTGTATGGGCAGATAACGACCGTGCCGGCCGGGCGCTACGCGACGCTTCAGTCGGGACCGAACGCGCTGGTGGATCCTTCGATGCTGATCGCACTCGACGCACGTGTCGGAGACACACTGAAGGTCGGGTACGGCAAGTTCGTCATCACCGGAACACTGAAGGATGTGCCGGGCACTTCAGGTCTGTCGAGTGCCTTCGCACCGCGCATCTACATTCCGGCGCGCTATCTCCCCGAGACACGACTGCTGGTTTTTGGCAGCACTGCGGAATACACGGCGCTGCTCAGGATCTCGCCCGATGTCGATCCGAAGGCGTTCGCCGCCCCGTTTCGGACGCGTCTCACCAGGCAGGAGATGAACGTCAGAACCGTGACCGAGACAGAGCAGTCAGCAGCGCGCGCGACCCAGAACCTCGCGAACTTCATCGGCATCGTCGGAATGGTGGCACTCCTGCTCGGCGGTATCGGCGTCGCGAGCGGCGTGCGTGCGTTTGTCGCCCGAAAGATCGACACGGTTGCCATTCTGCGCTGCCTCGGTGCTTCCGGCAATCAGGTGCTGGCGATGTATGTGGCGCAGGCCGCGGTGATGGGGATCGCCGGCGCCGCTCTGGGTGCGACCGCCGGCGTTGGAATCCAGTTCCTGCTTCCGCTCGCCTTCGTGGGTTTGCTCCCGGTGGATGTCAACGTCTCACTGGAACCGGTCGCGATCGTGACAGGTGTGCTCATCGGCGCATGGATAGCACTCGTCTTTGCCCTCAGACCGTTGCTCGCGCTGCGAAATGTCTCTCCGCTCCAGACACTCCGGCGCGACGCGGATTCTGAAGTTCTGCGGATGCGATGGAATGATTTTCCGCGACTCGCCGTGAACGCAGGGCTGGTGCTGAGCGTGCTTGCCGTCGCGATCGCGCGGGCGCAGTCTGTGAAGCAGGGGTTCTGGCTCGCGGCCGCTGTTGGCGCAGTGCTGCTCGTGCTTGCACTCGTGGCTGCGGCGCTGTCCTGGGGAGCACGAAGGTCCATGCGGAGCAGCTGGCCGTATGTAGTGCGCCAGGGCGTCGCGAATGTCTATCGTCCGGCCAATCAGACACGCGCCGTGATGCTGTCGCTCGGATTCGGCTCGTTCCTGGTGACGACGCTCTTTCTGGTTCAGAACAGCATCGTGAGCGACCTGTCCATCAACGCCGCATCGTCGGGAGCCAATCTTCTGATGTTCGACGTGCAGAGCGATCAGGCGACGCCCGTGGACTCGCTGATTCGTGCTCGCGGTTTCAAGGTGGTGCAGCAGTCGCCGGTGGTGCCGATGCGGATCGCTTCAATCAATGGCCGGAGTACTGATTTGCTTCGCGGCGACACAACGAAGAACGGACGCGCGAACTGGGCTGTCCGCCGCGAGTATCGATCGACGTTCCGCGATTCTGCGACGACGGGGGAAACGATCACGAAGGGACGGTGGTTCACCGCTTCCGCGAAGCCCTTCGCTCCGGGCGATACCGGTGAGGTGTCGCTCGATGCCGGCGTCGCCGGTGAGCTCAAGGTGAAGGTAGGCGACGAGATCACGTGGAACGTGCAGGGAGTGCAGATACCTACCCGTGTGACGAGTCTTCGCGACGTGAAGTGGACACGCTTCGAGCCGAACTTCTTCGCGGTTTTCCCGAGCCGTGTGCTGAGTGACGCGCCGCACCAGTACACGATTCTCGCTCGCGTGCCCGGAAGCACGAACGTCGCGGTCATGCAGCGCGACATCGTGAAACAGTTTCCCAATGTCTCGAGCATCGACCTGTCACTCATAACGCAGACGATAGGCAAGATCGTCGACCGGGTCGCCACCGCTGTGCGATTCATGGCGCTGTTCAGTGTGATCATGGGCGTGCCGGTGCTCTTCAGCGCGGTCTCGTCCACCCGGCGTGAACGTATTCGCGAGAGCGTGCTTCTAAAGACGCTTGGCGCGACGCGCGCCCAGATCATGCGCATTCTCGTCACCGAGTACGCTCTCCTTGGCATACTCGGCAGCCTGACAGGATTGGTGCTGGCCACCGTTGGCGGGTGGGCACTCATCCATTACGTGTTCGAGGTTCGCTACACGCCCGCGTTCGGCCCAGCGGTCGCGATCACCGCGGCGATGATGGCCATCGCGATTGCCATCGGAATAATCGCGGGTAGAGGAGTCTTCCGTGAGACCGCAATGACGGCGCTGCGCGAGAGCTGAACGCACAACGGGCCGGCGACGCGCGATCATGCGCAAGCTCGCCGGCCCGTTCGAACTCGAGTTCGAAGTGAGCTACTGCGTGCGCTACTGCGTGCGCACTACGTAGACTCTGCCATTCGCATCTGCGGAGACGTTGCCGTTGGAGTCGGTAATCTTCACGGACCGCGCGCCGCCAGTCGTGAGCGATGTGAGGAAGTAGGCCGCGGATGACGCTGGAACCCGTGCGATAAGCGTCGTTGAACCGTTGCCAATCGCACCGACCGGGAGGTAGCTGGTCGTGGTCTCTGATCCGATCAGAGTGCCTGTCACCAGCTGGCGAAGAGTGTAGCTCTTGTAGTTGTACGGCGAGCTGGTGGGCATGAATGCCCGGTGGTCGGTGTAGAGTGTCACGAGGTACCGCGCGAGCACGGTGTCCAGAGGAACGTCGGTGGATTTTGCGAGATTCACCGTGCCGGTATCAGGACCGGCAGCGAGCGCGCGAGTCAACGTGCGCGGATTGCCACCCGAGTTGAACCAGTCTGCCGCGTACCGCACCAAGGCCCATTCCGCGCCGCGCGACGCCAGATTCGCCGCTGCCTTGGTGTGATTCACGATCGCCGCCGTCGTGTCGGGGCGTTCGACGTAATACTTTGTGCGCGCGAAGTTCTGGACGAAGAACGCGTTGGCAATCGAAGGGTCGAGTGCGTTGATATCAGTGTATGTAACCGTTCTATTGTCCGCGAACCCTGCCTCTGCACGTCCGACCGCGTCCTCGGCGAAATGCGCCAGACCTTCATCCAGCCACGTGGCTTCGAATGGCTGCACGACTGGCGAGATGTACCGGTTGCCCGAGTTGATCATGTGCTGGAACTCGTGTGCGACCGTTCCACGCGTGACCTGGCGGACGAACGACGCGCTGAAGGAGTTGCCTAATGAGCCAGACGGGTCCGGGGCAAGCAGGTAGAAGATTTCTCCCTGGTTGCTCGAGAGACATCCCTGTGCGGTCGGCGGGTACAGATCGCCGGCGAAGAAGAAGCCGCCGACATACCCACTCGTATTCGCCTGACCCGCAGGCGTGAGCTTGTTGACCGACGGCGTGTAGTAGATGAAGATGTGGCCGTTGTTGTCTATGTCGGTCGGCTTGCCGAAGTAGGCCGAGTCGGTAGGATAGATGAGATTGTCGAACTCGGTGCCGATGGCCTGGAAGTCCGCGGCGGTGAAGCCACCCGAAGGCGACGTGACATCACTGACGATGATCGCGTGCTGCGAGACGTACTGGACAACGCCACTCGTCTGGGTGTATCCGGTCGCGGAGCAAGCGGAGGTGGTCACTCCGCTGAATCCGGCAGACGTCAGGACCTTGAACGGTATCGTGGTTCCGACCGGCGGCGGATTCGTGGCAGCGGACGGAACGGGAACGTTACGGCTTGCCGACACATTGAAACCAACCGCGGCGTGACCACCGGGAAGCGGGAGCCTGGTTCGTTCGAAGAGCCTGAGGCTCGCCTCGAATGTCTGACCGAGCGAACGCGCTGCAGGCGCATCGAAACTGACCGAAGCCGGCGCGAGAATATCACCTGCAGCCGACTGTCCTGCTGGTGCCATCCAGTCGCCGTGCACGTTGGACGTCGCAATCGTTCCGGCGCTCAGGTTCATGTTTCCCAGGATCACCGCGTACTGCGCGGACTGCAGGGATGCGGGAATGTTGAGGCCGCCGGAAGCCGCGGAAAACGTCAGCACACGAACGTCACCGACATTCATGGTGGAGAGATCCGACAGTACGGGATCGGGATTCCCGTTTGGCGGTGAAACGGTGGAGTCGCTATTGCACGCGACGAAAAGCAATGCGCCGCCGAGGACGCCGTAGAGAGATTTCACTAGCGATTCCAGGTTGAGAGCACCGGCCGCGCGGCGCGTCCGATGGAGTCTTGATACACGATCGGCGGTCCCGAGTGCCCGCCCGTTCGCCCTGCAGAGATACGTGCGCTACGAGTGTGCAGCCACCTGTGCCGCGCAAGCGAGGAACATCGCAACAGTGAATGCAAGGAACGCGCGCTGGGCAAGCGGACGGCGGGAAAAGAACTGGATGATTTCGTCCATGGGGCGGTTTGGAACCTGCAAAAAGGTATTGAAACAGAAGACGCGTCAGAATGCGCAACGAAACCCTTGAAGATTCCGCTCCGTTGTTCCCGCCCTATCTAGTGTCGGAAGGCAAACCTTTCGTGCCACCGTCCAGGCCCGCCTGACGCATAATCGCGCGTCCCTCGGGAGACATAAGATATGTGATAAACCGTCGTCCGGCCTGGGGATTTGCCGCACGTAGAGGTACTGCAATTCCAAAGACGATCGGCGCCCCCCGGATGACGAGCGTTGCCGTACGGTCGCCCGCCCGCCCCGTGGGTCGAGCCTGACCCGGCGCGCTGATCCGGGTTTCCGCTGTCGCATTGTGGTTGGCAAGCAATGGATCTCCGAGATTGACCTCCGGGGGGAGAGGGATATACCGAAGACCCAGCCGTCGGGCGACCGATTCGTACTCCCATGCGTAATCGAGGTTCCCGGTCTGAAGAAGCGCGGTGAGATCTGCAGACTTCGGCCGGATATTCCGGGGGCCCGCCGAGTGCTGCAGCGC
>JALYYT010000333.1 GCA_030946285.1 Gemmatimonadota bacterium | reverse complement strand
CGGATGAAGTCCAGACCGGCTTCGGGCGTACCGGCGATCACTACTGGGGCTTCCAGAACTATGACGTGACGCCCGACTTCGTGACGATGGCGAAAGGGATCGGCAACGGCGCCCCGCTCGCCGCCGTGACTACCCGCATGGACATCGCGCAGTCGCTCACGCAACGGGTGCATTTCAATACGTTCGGCGGTAACCCTGTGTCCATGGCCGCAGGTCTCGCTGTGCTCGACATCATCGAGAAGGACGAGCTGCAGAAGAACTGCAAGGTGATCGGAGCGCGGCTCAAGATCGGCTTCGAGAAGCTGCAGCGCTCGCATTCCCTGATCGGGGACGTGCGCGGCATGGGCCTCATGCTCGGCGTGGAGCTGGTGCGGGATCGCGGAACCAAGGAGCCGGCGAAGAAGGAGACGCTCGACGTGCTCGAGGCAGCGCGCGAACGGGGAGTGCTGGTCGGCAAGGGCGGACTCGATGGCAACGTGCTGCGCGTCAAGCCGCCGATGTGCCTCACCGCCGCCGACGTCGACTTCGCGCTGGACGTATTCGATGAAGCATTGACCAGAGCCGCATCGAACTGAGCGGCAGCTCACACCGCAGCTCACGCCGCAGCTCACGCGCCAGTTCGGCGCACTGAACGACGCCAAGGAGACGCAACATGCGATTCGACCGGATAATCAGGGGCGGCAATGTCGTCACCCCAGCTGGCAGCTTCACGGGTGACGTCGGAATCAGGGGCGAGAAGATCGCTGCGCTCGGCGAGGAGCTGGACGCCGACGGCGCCGACGTGATAGATGCGCGCGGCCATCACGTGATCCCAGGTGTGCTCGACGTGCATGTGCACCTCGAGCTCCCGTTTTGCGGAACGACTTCGAGCGACGACTATCGCACTGGCACACGTGCCGGTGCCCGCGGCGGAGTGACCACGCTCGTTGACTTCGCAATCCCTTACGCTGGTGACTCGCTCTCGGACGCCGCCGACAACTGGATGAAGAAGGCGGAAGGGAAGTCGCTCATAGACTACACGTTTCATATCTGCATCACGCGGTGGAACGAGCATCGCGACCAGATCGAGGGAATGGTGAAGCGAGGATTCACCACCTTCAAGGAATTCATGATCTACGAGTCCGAGGGGTGGCAGTCGGACGATCGCGCGCTGTTCGGGACGCTCGAGAAGATGCGCGAGTACGGAGCGATGCTGCTGGTGCACTGCGAATCGTCGCGGGTGCTGGACGAGCTCATCGCGCGGCATCACACGCCGGAGCTGATGCGCGAGATGGGCGCGCGACTCCACGCGATCACGCGTCCCAATTTCGTCGAGTCCGAGGCGATCCAGCGGGTCATCACCTGGTCCGAGGCAACGGGCGGGCAGCTCTACATCGTGCACATGTCCACCGCTGAAGGTACGGAGATAGTGAAGGCTGCCCAGGCGCGCGGCGTTCCGGTGATCGCCGAGACTTGCGTGCAGTATCTGGTGCTGGACGATTCGGTGTTCGGGCGGAAAGACGGCCATCTCTATGCCTGCTGTCCGCAGCTCAAGACGCCGAAGGATTCGGCGCGGCTGTGGAAGGGGTTGAAGGACGGTGAAGTATCGGTGGTGTCGACCGACACATGCACGTTCACGCGTGAGCAGAAGGCGATGTGGGAGGGCGACTGGACCAAGATCCCCATGGGCATGCCCGGCCTCGAGACGCTAATGCCGCTGACGTACACGCATGGCGTCCTCGAGGGACGAATCACGCTCGAGGAAATGGTCCAGAAGCTCTGCACCAACCCCGCGCAGATCATGGGACTCGCCCCGCGGAAGGGGGCCATCAGCATCGGTGCCGACGTGGACATCGCGATCTTCCATCCCGACCGACGGCACGTGGTCGAGCCCGACATGATGGAAACCAACGCGGACTGGTCGCCGTACGACGGGTGGAAGCTCGCTGGCTTCGCGCGGACCACGCTGTCGCGCGGCGAAGTCATCGTGGACGATTACAAGGTGGTCGGCAACGCCGGTCGCGGAAAATGGCTGCCGAGGACGACCGCGGGGCTCAAAGGAAGGGACGAGATGGGCTGTGCAGGGTACGACCCGGCAATCCAGCCTGTCGGCGCCTCGCCGCAGCAGACCGCCCCACGCTGATGGCGGCTACGCTCGTCGGCGCCTCTTACGCGGGCGACTTCGTCACTACAGACGAAGATCTCTCGCATTCACCTCTCTGGAATCCGGACCTCGCACCGACGCCGCTCGCGCGCCGAACCTGGTCCACGTACAACATCGCCGCGCTCTGGATAGGAATGAGCGTAGTGATCACCACGTACACACTTGCCTCTGGTCTCATGATCCAGGGGATGACGTGGTGGCAGGCGATGATGACGATCATGCTCGGCAACATCATTGTGCTCATTCCGATGATCCTTAACGCGCACGCCGGTACACGTTACGGGATCTCGTTCCCGGTGCTCTGCAGGGCGTCGTTCGGTGTGCGGGGAGCGAACATTCCGGCGTTGCTGCGCGCGATAGTCGCGTGTGGCTGGTTCGGGATTCAGACCTGGATCGGCGCGCTGGCGCTCAACGCGCTTTTCAGCGCCGCGTGGCCCGGCTGGGCAGCTCTCAGCGCCGGGCCCGCGATAGCATTCGCAATCTTCTGGCTCATCGAAGTCGCGATAATCCTGCGAGGCACAGAGGGGATCAAGGCGCTGGAGAGCTGGTCTGCGCCGTTGCTGCTTGCTGGTGGTGCGATGCTCCTGTGGTGGGCAATTGTACGCGGCGGAGGGCTCGGCCACGTGCTCGCGGAATCAACGCGGCTCCGTCAGGGGCACACCCCGTTCTGGACGCTGTTTCCGGCGGCGCTCACCGCCAACGTGGGATACTGGGCAACGCTCAGCCTCAACATTCCCGATTTCACACGCTACGCGCGGAGCCAGAAATCGCAGGCTCTTGGCCAGGCGCTTGGCCTTCCGACCACGATGACTGCGTTCGCGTTCATCGGAGTTGCGGTGACAAGTGCCACCGTCGTGATCTTCGGACACGCTGTATGGGATCCAGTAGTGCTCGTCAGCATGATCGGCGGCGCTGGTGTGATCATCTTTGCCGCGCTCGTGGTGCTCGCCGCGCAGCTCACGACCAACATGGCGGCCAATGTCGTATCGCCGTCGAACGATTTCTCGAATCTCTCGCCCAAGCGAATCAGCTACGTCACCGGCGGCCTCATCACTGCGGTCGTCGGTGTACTGATGATGCCGTGGAAGCTGTACTCCGATGCCGGTGCGTACATCTTCACATGGCTGCTCGGTTACTCCAGCCTCATGGGCGCGCTGGGCGGAATTCTGATTGCCGACTACTGGCTGGTGCGGCGGCAGCGGCTGGTGCTCCCGGACCTCTTCCGCGAGCAGGGGACGTACACGTACTCATCGGGCGTGAATCCGCGAGCAGTCGTCGCGCTCGTGATTTCGATTCTCCCGGTAGTTCCCGGATTTGTTCGCGCGGCGACGACGCCCGGTGGAGTCGTTCCGAGTCCGGGACTATTCGATACACTGTACTCGTACGCCTGGTTCGTCACGTTCATCCTGAGTCTCGTCGTGTACTACGTACTGATGCGTGATCACGCGTCCGCGACCCAAACGCCAATCTCCGGAGAAGTCTGATGCCTCGTTTTGTTCGATGCGGTCTCATTCAGGCCACGCACGCATGCGGTACCGATGAGTCGCTCGAGATAATTCGCGAGGCGAATGTTGCCAAGCACATGCAACTGATCGAGCGCGCCGCGGGCGAGGGCGTTCAGGTTCTGTGCATGCAGGAGATCTTCACCGGGCCGTATTTCTGCGCGGAGCAGACGACTCGGTGGTACGACTCCACGGAACACATTCCCGACGGGCCTACGACGCGTCTCATGCAGGAGACGGCGCGCAAGTACGACATGGTGATTGTCGTTCCATTGTACGAGGAAGAAAGGACCGGCGTTTATTACAACACCGCGGCGGTGATTGATGCGGATGGCACGTATCTCGGCAAGTATCGCAAGAATCACATTCCCCAGTGCGGGCCCGGCTTCTGGGAGAAATTCTATTTCAAGCCCGGCAATCTCGGGTACCCGGTGTTCGAGACGAAGTACGGGCGGGTTGGAGTGTACATCTGCTATGACCGCCACTTTCCCGAGGGCGCACGCGAGCTGGGGCTGAACGGTGCGGAGATGGTGTTCAATCCATCGGCGACCGTGGCCGGTCTTTCCGAATACCTGTGGAAACTGGAACAGCCCGCACACGCCGTCGCGAACGCCTATTTTGTCGGGGCGATCAATCGCGTCGGAGTGGAGGCGCCGTGGAACATCGGCGAGTTCTACGGACAGAGCTACTTCTGCAGCCCGCGCGGGAAAATCGTGGCGGAGGCGAGCCGCGACAAGACGGAGCTCGTGGTCGCGGACCTTGACCTCGACGAGATCCGCGAGGTCCGGAACGTGTGGCAGTTCTACCGTGACCGTCGGCCCGAGACTTACGAAGGGATCTGCAGGATCTGAGCGAGTTGCGGTAGTTTCGGGGATGAGTGACAAGGCCACGAACGAGCCCGGCTTCGAGCCGCTGAAGTCCTACCGCGAGTACCCTGCCGCCGAGATGGAGCAGCGCGCCGCGGCCTTCCACGCGGAGATGGACCGGCGTCGCACGACGCGTCATTTCAGCGATCGCGCGGTATCCCGCACGGTCATCGAAAAGTGTCTCCGAACGGCGGGTACCGCGCCGAGCGGAGCGCATCAGCAGCCGTGGCACTTCGTGGCCGTTGAGGATGCAGTGGTGAAAGCGAAGATACGGGCCGCCGCGGAGAAGTCCGAGCGGGAGTTCTACTCGACCGCGCCTGCAGAATGGCTGGCCGCCCTGGCCCCGCTTGGCACAGATGCGGTGAAGCCGTATCTCGAGACGGCGCCGTGGCTGATCGCGGTGTTCGGCGAGCGTTATGGAGTCAATCCGGACGGTTCGCGTCGCACGCATTACTACGTGAACGAGTCTGTCGGCATCGCGACCGGCTTTCTGCTCGCGGCGCTCCACAACGCCGGACTCGTAGCACTCACTCACACTCCAAGTCCGATGGGATTTCTTCGCGAGGTGCTCGGACGGCCGGAGAACGAGAAGCCTGTGCTTCTGATCGTGACAGGATATCCGGCGGCTGACGCACGTGTGCCACGACTGGGGCGGAAGCCGCTCTCCGAAATCGCCACGATTCTTTGACGGCCATCACGAACACGAATAACGCATGAAAATCACACTGTCAGCCGACGCGCATAAGCGCGCAGTCGCGTCCATCAGGAATTACTTCGCCGAAGCGCTGGACCAGGAAATCGGGGATCTGAAGGCGGGACTGCTGCTCGAGTTCTTTCTGGTGGAGATCGCGCCGACGGTCTACAACGCTGCGATCGGCGATGCGCAGACATATCTCCGAGATCGCGTCGCCGATCTCGACGGCGTATGCTCGGCGCCCGAGTTCGCGTACTGGCAGAAGCCGCAACGCGGGGCAAGTTCCTGATATTGCAACAGGTGCCGCGCCGGCGGGCCCGCGATTTCGGTCCTAGGTTTCGAAGGCAGCTGGACGGCTCGCGACCCGGTATCGGGCGTACGGCTGTCCCACATGAATCCCGGCGCCCGAACCAATCTGCAAGTGATGAAGCAGTACCTGATCCTGACCGGTATGTTCTCGATAGCGAACTTTGCCGGTGCGACCGTGTCGACTCTGAGCGCCCAGCAAGCATCCAGTGCCACGGTACCGGCCCACGACAGTCTGACAATCGGCTCGGTCGCGCTACACGAGGCTCGTCCAATCAACGTGCATCTGCCTGCGGACTACCGTGCTGGCGACACAACACGCTTTCCGGTCCTGTACATGCCCGACGGCGGCATGGATGAGGATTTTCCGCACGTAGTAAAGACCGTGGACTCGCTGACGTCGCTCAGCGCCATTCGTCCCGTGATCATCGTCGGAATCCCGAATACCGAGCGCAGGCGCGACCTGACTGGCCCGACACGGGTTTCCCGTGACAGCGCCGTCGCGCCACACGTCGGCGGATCTGCGGCGTTCCGCCGATTTGTCGAGCATGAACTGGTGCCGGCGATCGATACGCGCTACCGCACCACGCACGAACGCACAATAATCGGAGAGTCGCTCGCCGGACTGTTCATCGTGGAGACATTCCTTCGCGATCCCGGGACATTCGATCACTATATCGCGTTCGATCCGAGTCTTTGGTGGAATCATGGCGCGCTCGTGGACTCGGCGAGCGTACTGCTCCGACGCGGAGCGATGGAGCATGCGCCCCACGCGACTCTGTACATCGCGGCATCGAGCGATGACATAGATGGAAATACGGGCAAGCTCGCAGACGTGTTGCACGCCGCAGCGTTGCCCCGTGTGGCGCTGATTTACGTTGCACGGACCGAACTCACTCACCCGACAATCTTTCTCGGACTCGCTCCGTCGGCGCTCATCGCCGCACTGCACTAGTTCGAGCGAGCAGCCGACTCACCAGCCGGAGACTCCGGCATTCAGGAAGGAGAATTTCTGTGGCACGCATGATCGTGATTTACCGCACACCGGCCGACACTGCGGCTTTCGACAAGCACTATTTCGACGTGCACATACCGCTGGCGATGACGCTCCCCGGACTCCGGAGTTACGAAGTCAGCCGCGGCCCCATCCAGAGCCTCGCTGGCGATCCGGTGCCCTACCTGATCGGGACGCTGCACTTCGATGATCTCGCCGCGATCCGAACGGCGTTTGCGTCACCTGAGGGGCAGGCATGCCTCGTGGACCGCCAGTTGATGGCGCCCAATGACGCGGACTTTCAGATGTATCTGTTCGACTCATCCGAGGCGTAGGCGGCCCCGGGCTGCCCCCACCGGCCTTCAGGAAACGTTGCTGGCCCCGGCGCTCCGGTTTGTGCAATTTGAATGGAGCGGAATCTGATCCCCCGATCAGGAGGACGGCGTCGGATGACACAGCGCGTCGGTGTTCGCATTCTCGTTGCAGGAGCTGCACTCTCCGTGGCCGGCATCATCGGCGTATCCGTGACAGCTGCTCCCGCTGCGCCGCAGGTTCAATCGCCCGATGCTCAGGCGGTGCGCAACGCGAGAGCTGGACAGAATCGCGCGATCGCCGCGATGGATACGGCGGCCGTAGCGTCATATTGGACGGATGACGTCGAGATCCGCCGCGGCCTCGGCAATCTTGCCGTCGGTCGCGACGCCTACATCAAACTGTTCGTGCCCGACGCGGCGGCGATTGCGCGCGGGGATGAGCTCATCTACCAGCGTCAGCCTGATACGGTGGTCGTGAGTTCACGCTGGCCCTTAGCGTACGAATCCGGCACATGGTCAGGGCATTTCGGCGGAATACACGGGCAGTCCGTCATCGGTGGCCGGTACGCCGCGCAATGGGTGAAACGCGGTACACGATGGCTCATTCGCGGTGAGGTGTACGTCGCGCTGACATGTACCGGTGTCGGCTGCAAACTCGCCTCACTGCCGTGACGCTCGCGGTCCGCCGCCACTACCGGATCAGACAAGCCTCATCGTCGGATGAGTACGCGCAGGCATAGCATTTCCTTTACTGAGGTACCAACGTGGATACACCAAGACAGCTGTCAAACGCGATGCTACTCCTGCTGGTTGCTGGCTGCGTACCGACGGCAACTCCGGTGACAGATCCGAATGCGTTGATGGACGTTGACCGAGCCTGGAGCACCGCCGCCGCCGCGGGTACCAATCCCGACAGCGTGTTGTCCCTCTGGGCGGAGGACGCACGCGTTGTGATGGCCGGTGATCCGACACACTTCGGAAAGAATGAAATTCGTAAAATGGTCGAGGCCAGTTTCAAGGCTCCGGGCTTTCACGTGAGCTGGGTTCCCGAGCGTGCGACGATAGCGGCGTCTGGTGATCTGGGCTACACCGTCGGGAGCTCGAGTTGTGATAGTTTGAAAAAAATGGGCTCGACGCAATGCACGTCATAATTCGCGAAGCAGGGAGCGAGCGGGACGCTGTCGCGTTTGCGGCGCTGATTGAGGAATACGTCAATTGGCTCCGCGGCCGCTACGAGCAGGAGGAATGGCTCGTCACTGAAGTACTCGACATGCAGGCGCTGGCGAGCGAGGTGCAGAATCTCGCATCCACATATTTCCCGCCGCATGGTCGAGTGTTCCTCGCCGAGCTGGACGGCGAGGCTTGCGGCTGCGCCGCGTATCGTGGTCGCGAAGATGGCGCCTGCGAGATGAAGCGCGTCTTCGTGCCCGAGCGTTATCAGGGCAAGGGGATCGGCCGGCGGCTGTGCAATGAGCTCATCGCTGCCGCGGGCAACGACGGCTTTGAATGCATGCGACTCGATACCGGCAAGTTGATGACGGAGGCCATTGCGCTTTATAAATCGGTCGGCTTCAATGCGATAGAGCCGTATTTCGAGTATCCCGCCGAGGTAGCGCCGCATTTCGTGTTCATGGAGCGCCGACTCTAGACAGAACCGCTTTTCGCGTTGCCGGCATCTCATCAGCCACCGTTGGACGGCTGGCAGTGCGGACAGTAATACGTGGCGCGCTGAAATTCTCCCTGTCGCACCATCTCTATCGGCGTCGCACACACGAAGCACGGCTGCCCGCGACGTCGGTAGACCCAATTCTTCATTCGGGGCTCGAACTGCAGCTCTGCCGGCAGCGTGGTCGTGGCTCCATACTTGAAACGGCCATCCTGCATCAACGGGATCAGTTCGTTGAAGAACAACGTCAGCTCGCTCGCTGACACCTTGCTCGAGTCGCGCAGCGGATTTATCCCCGCCAGGAACAGTCCTTCGGACTTGTAGATATTCCCGATACCGGCGACGATTCGCTGATCGAGAACGGCGTCACCGATTTCGCGATCCATGGCGCCGAGCGAAAAAAACACTGCGCGGCGATCGAAAGAGTCGCTCAGGAGATCGGGACCGAGTGACTGAAAGCGCTCGTGCGTCGCGAGCTCTTCGCGTGACAGGACTTCCATTACCGGCCCATGGTAGTATACGACGTCATGCGTGGCCGTTGTGATACGAAGGCGCGCAAAGCGCGCTTCCTTGCGGAGCACCTGTCCGATCGGCCCCACCTGCCATGAACCGTACTGCATCGCGTGCGCATGTATGACCCACTCGCTCGAGAAGCAAAGCACGAGATGCTTACCGTGAGTCTGCACTTGCGTCAGGATCGCGCCCTTGATGTGCTCGGCACGCTCACGCCAGCGCGCGGGCACCTGGATCGCCTCGACTCGCTCCCCTACGAGTTCACGCAATGTGTCGCCCCAGCGGGCGACCGAATGTCCCTCCGGCACGGCTCACCAGATGGCGAGAATGATGCCGAGCCGTCCCGGACTCCTGCGAACCCCTCGATCTTCATCGAAAAGCGGATAGAGTTCATTCATGCCAAAGAGGGAACACTGGGAAGCGGTGTACGAGACAAAGGCGACCGACGCCGTGAGCTGGTATCAGCCCTCGGCCGCCAGATCGCTGGCGCTGGTTCAGCGCGTGGCGCCCGAGCATGACGCGCGCATAATAGACGTTGGCGGCGGCGCGTCAGTGCTCGTCGATGAGCTGCTCGCAGCTGGCTACGGCAATATCACCGTGCTGGATATTGCGCAGACCGCTCTCGATGAGGATAGAAAACGGCTCGGGGTCCTGGAAAACGCGATCAGCTGGGTAGCGGGCGACGTGTGCGATGTGCGGCTGGACACGAACACGTATGACATCTGGCATGATCGCGCGGTATTCCACTTTCTCACCGACGCAGCCGATCGCGCAGCCTACGTGCGGCAGTTGCGACGCGCGCTCAAACCCGGCGGACACGTCGTCATCGCGGCATTCGCCGAGGATGGACCGGAGAAGTGCAGCGGGCTTCCCGTCGTTCGCTACTCCTGTGAGGCAATTCACCGCGGGCTTGGGAACGATTTTGACGTTGTCATCACCGAGCGTGAACTGCACCGGACCCCGTGGGGAAGCGAGCAGTCTTTTGTGTACTGTGTATTCCGCCGACGCCCCCCTTCAGTCATCGCGGAATGACCGGATGTTCGCTATTCACATGAACACGTGAGATTTTAGCTACACGCGTTTCACCACGGCCGCATCCGGCCGGCATCAGTGCGGCGGCGGCAAGCATCAGGGTCGAACCAATTTTCACTCGCGCGGCATTCCGCATGACTTACTCCCAGCTAGCTGGTAACCCACTTGCGTAGCGCAAGGATCGTGCGAAAATCGTCGCCTGGACATTCATACGAATAAATGGACTCAGTGATACAACGAAATTCCGCAATACGAATCGAAATCGATGACCTCTGCGGAGCCGCGATCCGGGCGTTGCTCGAAGAGCATCTTCGCAACATGTACGAAGTGTCACCACCGGACAGTGTGCATGCGCTCGATCTCGATGCGTTGCAAAGGCCCGACATCACATTCTGGTCCGCTTGGGAGGACGATCACCTGGTGGGTTGCGGCGCTCTCAAGGAACTCGACCCGAGGCATGGCGAAGTGAAGTCAATGCGCACTGCTGCGTCACACCGTCAGCGCGGTGTGGGGACGGTGATGCTCGCACATATGATCGCCGTCGCGCGATCGCGGTCGTACGAACGGCTGAGTCTCGAGACCGGCTCCATGGAAGCGTTTCGCCCTGCCCGCATCATGTACGAGAAAACCGGGTTCTCCTACTGTGAGCCGTTTGGGAATTATGTAGCGGACTCGAACAGCGTGTTCATGACGATGTGCCTATAGATATTGTAGTGAGAAGATCTTCACAGTGTCAATTCCGGGCTGTGATGCTGTGATGCTGTGATGCTGTGAAGCGGTGAAGCGATGCCAAGTCGACGTGGGCCTGGGAAAACAGGCATCGCTCGTTTTCGCATCATATCACGCACTCGGCGCAAGCCGCTGGATACGCTGCATCGAGTGTCGCCGGTTCGGTTCCTTCTGCAGTGTGGCGCGGTACTCTGCAAGCGCTGCATCACGCTGGCCGAGCTGCATCAGCATGTCACCAAGTAACTCGCGAGCGGGTGCGAGCGGACCCGGTGTAACCGCGCTCTTCTCGGTCGCGTCCTCACGCGCGGCCGCTTCACGCATCATTGTAAGCGCCTGTGGATCATGATGCTCCGCCAGCTCCAGCCACGCCTCCGCGGACAGCCGCTGGATCGCGACCTGCTCGGCCCAGTAACTCTCACCCTTCGCGGCGAGACGCGTCTGGATTGATGCGAGCGAATCAACCGCGACGCGTGACCGGGGCAGGTCGTCAGTGTGTGATGCGCCGAGTGAGCGGGCGAAATACGTCATAGCCTCGGTATAGGGGAAGTCGGTTGCCTTCGGCTCCACCGCGGCTGCTTCGGTCCAGGCTTCGCGCTCGAGCACCCATCGCGCCGGAATCGCAGCGAGCGCGAAGACTCCCGCCAGGCCGGGTGCTGCACCGGTCACGACGTTGGGATCGAACTTCGCGGCGATCGGCGGGAGACCGTCCATCAGTCGCTTCGCTCCGGCCTCGTTCCCCAACTGCATGTAGGCATACATCGTATAATCGGCCGCGTGCAACGCTTCCGCCAGCGAGCCGGCATCGAGTGCCGCGTGCATGGAGCGCGCGTTCGTCCTGATGGATTCGTCCCACATGCCCACGCGCGTAAACGTATGGGACGGCATGTGCAGGGCGTGCGCGGCTGCCGGTGCGATGTCGGCGTACCGCATCGCGGCAGCGCGGCTCTTGTCTGCAAGCACCGGAAAGTCGTATGTGTGAATGATGTAGTGGGCGATGCCTGGGTGATTCGGCTGAGTCACCCAGAGCTCCTCGAGAATTCTTCCCGCCTCGAGCTGTTTCACGTAGGTCTTGTCGTTCGGCGATGCTGTTGCGGTCAGCGAAATAGCGTGAAATATCTTCGCCTCCGTATCAACCGGCTGCTTCGCCACCAGATTCTTCATCGCCACTTCGTACGCAATGACGCGGGTCTGCTGGTCATTGTGATCGTAGTCGGCATAGAGCTCACCCACCGCGTGGATGTAGTCGCGTTCGCGGTCAGTGGCGTGGGCGGAGACACGCATCGCATCGTTTACCGCCTACTGTCCCTGTTGAAGCTGCGCTGCCGGACGGTTGCCAGGCGCCATCGGATTGCCCCATCGAGTCATCGCGATGCCCCAGTACGCCATCGCGCAATTGGGATCGGTAACGGCGACTTCGGTGAAAGCGTGACGCGCCTCGCCGAACTCGAACGAATGAAGCAGCGCTACGGCGCGGTCGAACGCGAGGGTCGTCTTCGCGCTGCAGGAAGTGGCGAAGTGAACTGTACCGACATCGGAGTGACTGGCTCCTGGATGCAGATCACCCTGGGAAAACAGAACGGACGGAACTGCAAGAGCTGCTGCCGTGACAAACGAATGGATCCGTGTCATGCGAGCCTCCTGGATATTAAATCGTACGCTATAACGCACAGTGATGCAAACTCTGCGGCGTGAACACCGGCGACTAGCACGATCACGCCCTCGTATATATCGCCGGCGCGTGATGTTCGTATGTTTTGCGCGGTATACCTGCTCGCGTCAGATCACCCCAGGATATTTAACGGGAAATCTTCTAATGATCACCAGCCTCGATCACATCAGCGCCATCAGCCTCTTCGTCGAGGATCTTGGCACGACCAAAGATTTCTACCGCGAAGTCTTTGCAGCGAAGCTCGCATACGAAGACGACGTCTCGGCGGCATTCAGCTTCGGAAGCGTGGTAGTCAACCTGCTGCGTATTGACCGAGCGCCGGAAATCATTGCGCCAGGGCACGTAGCCACGCGTGAGTCGGGATCGCGGATGCAGCTCAGTGTATGGCTGGATGACGTGGATGCCGCGTGCAAGTTGCTCGAAAGGCATGGCGTAGAGCTTCTCACCGGCCCGCGCGACAGGCCGTGGGGAATGCGAACGGCAACCTTTGTGGATCCGGCCGGACACAACTGGGAGATCGCGCAGCGAATCAGCGCTCAGTAGCTCAGTGAGTGCGTGACGTCACGTTGTCCACGGCTTTCGACGTGGAGATTCATTGGCTTCCACCGTCTACATTCCCCTGAAGGTCACCGAGGGGCTGTGCCTTCCCTGACCGATTTGCTGCCCGGTTCTACGGCGCGTTTCCGGCGCGCGCGGGAAGGCCGCGTCGTAGCCAGTCCTGATACGACCCGTCGTAAAGCTTGGCGGAATAGCCGAGATAGCGTGCGACGAACCAGGTTGCGCTCGCGCGGTAGCCCACCCAGCAGTACGTCACCACGGTGTCCCGTGCAGGAACCCGCTCGGCGAACAGCGATGCCAGTGTCGCACGATCGCGTAGCATGGTAAGAGAACTGTCGGTCAGCTGCTGCCACTGGAGTTGCCGCGCGCCCGGCAGGTGGCCCTTGCTTGGCATGCCACGGTGTTCGCCCGTGCCGAGATACTCGATGTCGGTACGCGTGTCGATCAGGGCCAGGCCTCGGAGTCCAGCGTTGGTCGAGAGGCGGTCGGCAGTCACGATCATACCGGGATGCGGATGTGGCGTGAAATGCCCAGGCGGGACTGGCGGATGACTTGTGCTCACTGCGCGCCCCTCGGCGAGCCACTGCGCCAGACCACCGTTCAGCAGGGCGAAATGTTGCAGACCGAGATAGTCAAGGGTCATCAGGGCTCGGGTAGCCATCGGCAGCTCTGGCGCATACACGATTACGCGTGATGAGTCGGACACCCCAAGCGCCTCGAAGACCGATCGGAGCGAATCGGCTGGAGGCAGCTCCCAGTCGAGGCCATCGCGGGTCACTATGATCTTGCCGAACGGCAGGTCGCGTGAGCCAGGGATGTGCCCCGGAATCGCGTGTTGCTGCACCACCTTGTTGTGGTCATCCGTCACTTCGATGACGACCGTGTGCGGATCGTGGAGGTGCTGTGCGAGCCACGCCGTACTGACGACCATCGCATCGGTGGAAGCGGGCTTCCCCTTTTGAACGTGTTGTGCATGCGACTGGCGCGCGTGCTCTGGCTGGGTCGTCAGCAGCTTGCCGCCCCACGGCATGGCGGCGAGTGCGGCCGCAAACATCGATAGCGAGTACATGGCTTGACCTGTCGTTTGGCGAGATTTGAGGCTCGCGTTTCATCACCCGGTGTTTACGCAGCCGCCGACGCCCCATGCAACGAGCCGCAAAACCTGCATATTGGGCAGCCTGTTGCACACCAGCGCGTCCGCTCCCACGTTCATGGATCGTGGCTTCCGGCCCTTGAAGAACGGCGCTGGCCAGCGAAATAAATCGTCTCGAGTAGGGTACTGCTATCGCGAAGTTGCTCGCCGCAGTCTTCGGTTACCTGGCCTGCTGTACTTTGAATCTCGCGCTACTCACGCGCCATCTCAATCGAGTCAAGGAACGCGGGTGAAACTCTACACCTATCTCAACTACGGCGGAAACTGCCGCGAGGCATTCGAATTCTACGCCGAGCATCTTGGCGGGAAGATCACCATGATGGCCACGCATGAGGAGCAACCAGGGGGTGAATCGGTTCCTCCAGACTGGAAGAACGCGGTTCTGCACGCCCGAATCGAGCTTGGTGATACCATTCTGATGGGCGCCGACATTCCTCCTGACCGCTTCAAGCCCATGCGAAGCGCTTATCTCACTCTGCTCCTGACGAGTGACGAGGAAGCAGAACGAGTTTACGCTCTTCTCATTGAAGGCGGCGAGATCTTCATGCCGATGAAGGAAACGTTCTACGCGAGCCGATTCGCGATGCTGCGTGACCGATTCGACACTTCGTGGATGCTGATGAACGAGACTGGCAGGCAGTAGCGGGTTGTCATACCGTCACCGTGCCCTGAACAGATAGCTGAGCTTCACGAAAAAGCCGTCGTTGATACGGGTGTACTCGCTGAAGCGAAGTCCCGTTGGTTCGTCCAGCAGCGAACCGTAGCCAGCGAAGAATACCGTTCCCGGAACCGGCTGGTACGAGAAGAGAGTCTGCAGGTGCACACGGTTGGCGAAGGTTGCCGAAGCCGGCGAATAGGTGCCGTCTGCCGGATTGTAGAAGATGATCGGAGCATTGCCATAGTGCTCCGATCGCAGCGCAGACTGGTTCTGCGTGTCGTACTCGGTGACGAGCCGTACGAAAATCGCGCGTGAAAGCTGATACTCGAGCTTCAATCGGGGGATCTGTCGTTCGGCGACCGTCGTCCCGTCGTTCCTGCGGTCGTAACGCTGAAGTGCGTATGTGGCGTCCACACGCAGCTGGGTGGTAGGCCTCCAGGAAACGTTGGCGTTCACGATGTAGAACGCCGACTGCTCCCACTCGTAGAAGTCCTCATCCTGGCCGAACACGATCACGACGTTGCCGGATAGTGGACCCTGCGGCGTTGACAACGTCAACAGGTAGTCGTGGTTAGGGATGCGCCTGCGCCCCGCGAACTGAACCGTATCCAGCGCCCCCGGTTGAGTCGTTGATCCGGGAATCACGACGCGGTAGTTGGCGTACAGTACGGGATCATACCCGAACACTTCCGTGTACAGACCCGCGCCGAGGTGCCATCCACCTTTCAGGCTCGCCGCAAGATCGAAGTGCAGCTTCCGGTTCTGCATGCCCTCGCCGCCGAGTAGCCGTCGATACTGCCATTCTCCAATGAGTCCCACCACGGCGGAGAAGTTCTCCACCAGCGCGCCCGGCTTGCCCAGCGCTGACACGCGATGTGAGAGAACCACATTCGCGATGTTGCCGCGGCTGATGAATCCGCTCTGCGTCTGGAACTGCGGATCGATACCGCGAATGGAATAGTTGAGCCCGAAGGTGCGACCGTTGCGGTCGAACGCCAGATTCCAGAGTGGTCCGGCGAAATGGTGTTCCCCCAGCTTCGTCTCGCTCCCCGCCACCTGCGCGCTCACTGTGTAGATGTCGTTGAATACGATTCGCGTGTCCGCGCCTGCAACCCTGTTGTAGTTCGCTCCGTCTTCCCGGTCCGTGTACAGCAGACCGAAACGCGAGTCGCTGCCGAGATTCCGCTGCACTCGAGCGATCCCGAATGCGGGATGTGTGGTGCCACTGAGTGAAGTGCCGGGGTCGTCGAATGCACCCAGAAACGCGACGTTCATTCCCGCGATCGTGCCGGTAAGCTTGCTCGCGGCTGTCGGCTGCACTACGCGGCGCGTGTATATCAGATTGCTTGGCACGGTGAACTGCTCGATACCATCCAGGAAGAACGGCCGGCGTTCGGCATAGAAGAGAGCCTGCCGCGGATCGAACGAGAGCTGGTCGGCGTCCGCCTCTACTTGCGAGAAGTCGGGCTTCACGGTCGCGTTGAGCGTCAGGTTGCTCGTCACGCCCCAGCGCAGGTTCGCGCCGATGTTGGTATGATCGAGCTTGTAACCGTAACCATTCGGGCTCACGTCAGTGCGCGGGGATCCGTTGATCGTCTGCGTGATCTCGGGATTGAAGTCGAGCACGAGGCCGCGGTGGATATCGGTGAGGCCTGTGAGAGTTCCTGATTGACCCAGGAACGATGCAGCCGCCCGGCTCGCTGGCGCCCACGAATCATCGTGACCGGAATGCTTCACATGACGTGTGACGTTGAATCCCCAGTCTTGCACCGGAATGGCCTGATAACGTATGCTCTTGAAGGGAATCCGGATCTCTACTTCGTAGCCGTATGGTGTAACGTGTCCCTTGGACTGCCACACGAAATCGGCGCTCAGGTCCGGTAGTGCGCGTGCGGCGGAAGTATTGTTGCTGCCGGGTCCGGCGGTGTTGTTCGCGGCACCGTTCTCGACCAGGGTTCCGTCTGCCTGTACGCCAAGAGGGTTGACCTGGAAGACGAACGCCTGACGGCCGTCATTGAAGGTGCTGATCAGGAACTCGATGCGATCTTCTGCGTCTATGTGATCACGATCCGCAAGGTTCGCGTTGACAGTGCCGTGCGGCTCGTAGGCGCGCACGCCCAGATACATCGCCGTTG
>JALYYT010000315.1 GCA_030946285.1 Gemmatimonadota bacterium | reverse complement strand
CCTTGAAAGTGATCGGCCTGATGAACGTGCAGTATGCCATCAAGGATGGGGTCGTGTACGTGCTGGAGGTGAATCCCCGCGGGAGCCGGACGATTCCGTTCGTGAGCAAGACGATCGGGGTTCCGCTCGCATCGATCGCGGCGCGCGTGATGACTGGCGAGAAGCTGGCAGACATCGGCTTCACCGAGGAAATCATCCCACCCTATGTGGCGGTGAAGGAAGCCGTATTCCCGTTCAACAAGTTCCGCGAATTCGATCCGATTCTCGGTCCCGAGATGCGCTCCACTGGTGAGGTGATGGGAACATCGGAATCGTTCGGCAGCGCGTTCTACAAGGCGCAGCTCGCGGCGGATAACGGACTCCCGCACAGCGGCGCCATCTTCGTGTCGGTGAACGATTCCGACAAGGCCAGCGTGACGCCGATCGTCCGACGTTTCTACGAGCTGGGGTTCGGCATTCACGCAACGGAAGGTACCGCGCGCCATCTGCGGAAGCTCGGGATACCCGTCAGTCGTGTGTTCAAGGTGCACGAGGGCCGGCCACACGTGATCGACCTGATAGTGAACGGCACCGTGCAGCTGCTCATCAACACACCGATGGGCAAGCGCGCGCAGGAGGACGACTACTCGATGCGCCAGGCAGCGATCGCTCACCACGTGCCATATACCACCACGCTATCGGCGGCGAATGCAGCGTGCGACGCGGTGCTCGCGATACGTTCGCGGCCCGCGTCGGTCACGTCGCTTCAGGAGTGGCACTCGCGCATCGATCACCAGGTGCTGGCAACGTGAGCGGGACGGCAAGCGAAGATGGCAACGTGGCCGAGACGGCGGTCGTCCATCCGTCGGCATACGTCGACGAGGGTGCTCGAATCGGAGCCGGGACGCGGGTCTGGCACTTCTGCCACATACTCGGCGGCGCTGTGATTGGCGAGCGCTGTTCGCTCGGACAGAACGTCGTGGTGATGAACGGCACGCGGATCGGAAACAACGTGAAGATCCAGAACAACGTCTCGGTCTACGAGGGAGTGACACTCGAAGACGACGTCTTCTGCGGACCGTCGATGGTATTCACGAACGTCGTCAATCCGCGCAGTCATGTGTCGCGCAGGAACGAGTATCGCAGGACATTGGTGAAACGGGGTGCGACAATCGGTGCCAACGCGACTATTGTGTGTGGCACTACGCTTGGGGAGTTCTGCTTCATCGGCGCTGGCGCTGTCGTTTCGCGCGACGTAACGGCGCACGCGCTTATGGTCGGTGTGCCAGCGCGCCGCGTTGGCTGGGTGTGTGAGTGCGGCGAGAAGTTGCCGGACGGAGTCGCGCCCGGATGTCAGGCGTGCGGCAAGCAGTACGTAAGCCACGATGAGACGATAGCCCGTGTCTGAGCCGTTGAGAGTCGCCGTCGTCGGATGCGGCCGGATCAGCAGGAATCACTTCGAGGCAATCGAGCGCGTTGAAGGACTCGAGCTTGTAGCTGTAGCCGACATCGTGCCCGACCGCGCCGAATCGGCGGCTGCGATGTACGGAGTTCCCGCATTCGACTCGCTTGGCGCGATGCTCTCGGGCTCGGTCTGCGATATGGTGACGATTGCTACGCCGTCGGGTCTACATCCGGCGATGGGCATTGAAGTCGCGCGCGCGGGCAGACACGTCGTGAGCGAGAAGCCGATGGCAATTTCCATCGATGGCGCGGATTCGTTGATAGGAGCCTGCGCGGAAAACAATGTCCGGCTTTTCGTCGTCAAGCAGAACCGGCTGAATCCGGCTATTCAGTTGATCAAGCGTGCGGTGGAGAAGGGAAGATTCGGGCGCATCCACTCGGCGAATTGCACGGTGCGGTGGGCGCGTCCGCAGGAGTACTACGATCAGGCACCGTGGCGAGGGACGTGGGCCATGGATGGCGGGGCGTTCATGAACCAGGCGTCACACTACGTTGACCTGATTCAGTGGCTTGCTGGCCCGGTTGAGAGCGTCATCGCAATGACTGCGACCCAGGAACGAAGGATCGAAGCCGAAGATTCGGGAGCGGCGGTGCTGCGGTTCCGGAATGGCGCGATTGGAGTGCTGGATGTCACGATGCTGACCTATCCACGTAATCTCGAGGGATCGCTGACCATACTCGGCGACCGTGGCTCGGTGAAGATCGGAGGTACGGCCGTGAACCGCGTGGAGACGTGGCTGTTCGAGGACTATGACGACGACGACAAGCTCGTCGAGTCCGTGGGGACGACTCCGCCCAGTGTGTACGGCTTCGGACATGAAGGTTATTACAAAAACGTCGTTCGTGTGCTCCGTGGTGAAGGAGTGCCCGATACCGACGGCGCGGAGGGACGTAAGTCGCTCGAGATAATCCTCGCGATTTATGAGTCGGCGCGAACGGCGTGCGTCGTAAAAGTGGGCCACTAGTAGTACGCGTCGAGGGTGGTCTTTTTGCCGTGTTAATGCAACACATGTTTCATCACCGTTTCGTTCCTCGGTACACTTACACCGAGCGCCTTCCGATGCCAGCTCCTCACGTCAAGCGCTGATCTGCCGCGACACGGTACGTCCTAGTCAAAGGGGCTCCGGATCACTCCGGGGCCCCCGTTTCATTCGTGACCACGCGCCGGCGCGATTCGCTCGGTGGGCCGCACGCGGTCAGGTTCCGACAGCAGCCGCGTGAGAAATCGCTGGCCCTCGGCTATCCGCTCGACCTCGAGTGCAATAGCCTCTACAGACCGCTCTACCCGCTCCATGCGCGCGTCTGAGGCGTCCGCCGAGGGCAGGACGCGGGGTGGCGCCATTCCGCGGTCCATGCGGCGCGCGTAGGCTCGCGCCAGTGGCAAGCCGATGCCGAAAATGGCGGCCAGCGCCACAAATGTCCCGTCTCGAATTATCGTGTGGGCAGTGTACGAATCCATCGCTCCTCATCGCTTGTACGTGGCCGCGGAAAACGTGCGCCCGCAGGGGGAAATTAATTGACTTACCCTGCACCGACCGGCGATCTTTAAAGGCTGTACGACACAGTGTTCCGAAATTACGGGGACACGACAAATTTTCCGAATCCATGGCCGTACCCCTTCTCGACCTCAAAGCCCAGCACGGCACCATTCGCGACCAGGTTCTGGCTGCGATCATGCCTGTCGTAGATGGGCAGGCTTTCATTCTGGGCGAGCCAGTCGAGCGGCTCGAGCGCGCCGTCGCCGAGCTGTCGCATACGCGGCACGCAATCGGCTGCGCCAACGGTACGGATGCCATTCTACTGGCGTTGCGCGCGCTCGACGTGGGTCCTGGCGGTGCGGTCGTGACGACGCCATTCACATTCTTTGCAACTGCTGGCGCTGTGCACAACGTCGGCGCCAGGACTGTCTTTGCCGACATTGACCCGGACACCTTCAACATCTCGGTAGAATCTGTCGTCGAAGCAGTGAGCCGGGAGCCGGATACGAAGGCGGTGATCGCCGTCGATCTGTTCGGACAGATGGCGGCTATCGACGAACTCGTCTCCGCTCTCCCGGAGTCCATTCCCGTGATCGAGGACGCCGCGCAGTCCATTGGCGCCAGCAGGCAGGTGAACGGTCGAACCGTCATGGCAGGCGAGGTTGCCGCCATCGGCACATTCAGCTTCTTCCCTTCCAAGAATCTCGGAGGATACGGAGACGGCGGGATGATCGTCACTCAGAGTGATGCGCTCGATGCCCGTCTCCGCCGTCTTCGTACACACGGAAGTGTCAGGACGTATTACCACGAGGAAGTCGGATACAACAGCCGGCTGGACGCGCTGCAGGCCGTGGTACTGTCGGCCAAGTTGCCGCACCTCGTCGCCTGGAGCGCCGCGCGACGGCGGAACGCCGCGGCGTACGACACGGCGTTTGCGGATCTCGACGGCGTTCGGACGCCGGTGATTGATCCGCGCAATGAGTCCATCTACAACCAGTACACGCTTCGTGGAGCACGCCGCGACGAACTGCAGGAATTCCTGAAGCAGCGCGGCATAGGAAACTCAGTTTACTACCCCCTCCCATTGCACCTTCAGCCGTGCTTCGCATACCTCGGATACAGGGAAGGCGACTTCCCTGAGAGCGAGAAGGCCTCGAAGGAAGTTGTATCGCTGCCGGTCTACCCGGAGCTCACCGATTCACAGCGCGACGAGGTCATCTCGGCGGTTCGCGCTTTCTACGGCCGTTGAGGGCCTTCCTACCGAATGGATAACAAGCAGCTTCTTCTCGATAAGATCGCAGACCGCTCGGCTGTGATCGGCGTTGTCGGGCTTGGATACGTTGGACTCCCACTCGCGGTTGAATTCGCGCAGGCTGGGTTCAAAGTGATCGGCTTCGACGTCTCGACACGCGTCACCGAGCTATTGAACGCCGGCAAGTCACACATTCTGGATATATCAGACGGCGTTCTCGCAGAACTTGTCGGCAGGAAGCTTTTCGAGGCCACCACGGATCCGGCTCGGATCGCGGAGATGGATTGCGTCTCGATTGCTGTACCGACGCCGCTTAGCAAGACGCGCGACCCCGACATGACCTATGTGCTCGCAGCAACAGCGACCATATGCGAGTTTGCGCACCCGGGGATGCTCGTCGTACTCGAAAGTACAACGTACCCCGGTACCACGCGCGAGCTCATGCAGCCGAAGCTCGAAGCTGCCGGTCTGCAAATCGGGACCGATGTGTTCCTGGCGTTCAGCCCGGAGCGTGTAGATCCCGGCAATCCGGTCTGGCACACCAAGAACACACCCAAGGTGGTCGGCGGGATCACCCCAGCGTGTACCGAAGTCGCGAGTGCGCTGTACCAGAGCTGCCTGGACACGATCGTGCCCGTGACCTCCACGGAAACGGCGGAACTTGTGAAGCTGCTCGAGAACACGTTCCGGTCGGTAAACATCGGACTCGTCAACGAGATGGCAATCGTCTGCGACAAACTCGGTGTGAACGTCTGGGAGGTCATCGACGCCGCCGCGACCAAGCCTTTCGGGTTCATGAAGTTTACCCCCGGCCCCGGCATCGGCGGGCACTGCATTCCGCTGGACCCGCATTACCTCGCGTGGAAGATGCGAACCCTCAATTACAAGACGCGGTTCATCGATCTCGCCAGCGAGATCAATTCGCAGATGCCGGCGCTGGTTGTGGAGAAAGTGGCGCGCGCTCTCAACGAT
>JALYYT010000260.1 GCA_030946285.1 Gemmatimonadota bacterium | reverse complement strand
ATTCCGGGCGAGTACCGTATTGAGCGCCGGCACGTCCTTCGAGTTTATTGTCTGCCAGTCAAGGACGAGCGTCCGGAGCTTCGCGCAGTCACCGGCATAGGCAAGCACCATGGCGCGGGTGGGCGCCATGTCGGCGTAGTCCAGGCTCGAGAGCCCCGCGCCCATCGACGCATTCACGCGCATCAGGTCCGGAGGCTGAGGCGGGCCCCCACGTCCCCGGTTGGGGCCTGCGTTGCCGCCGGCGAGCAATCCAAGTTTCGCGTCCAGCTGCTTCGCCGACGCGCTCACGTCGGCCGTCTGACCAGCGGCCGTGAGCGGCGCGAGAGCTGCCCGCATCGCTGTCACCTGGTTGTATACGTCCCACGAGATCCGGCTCCCGTCGTCGTATTTCATCAGCAGGTCGGTCTGCGCGCGAAAATCTCCCGGTGTTGCGGAAGACCGCGGGTCATTCCTGATCATGACGGATTGTGTATAGCTGCGGCCGTTCACTGTCAGCCGGAACGTGTACGTTCCCGGAGGAGCGAGAAGTCCTTCGGGAGACGGAGGTGTCAGTCCCGGATTCGCATTGATCTCGAATGAGTGTGTGAACACCGTCGGCGCGTCGTAGCGGAAATCCCAAGCCGTCCGATTGAGTCCGGCCGACGCCGGTATCGAGAACGGTGGCGCGATCCAGAAATTCGGCTCCGGCGGTCGCGCGGCTTCCTTCACCGGCGGGGGCGCGACGCTGGACATGTGACGAATGACCTTTCCGCCCGCGTCCAGAACGTCGAGCGTGACGGGCGCTGTTGCAGCGCCGCCAAGGTAGTAGTAGAGCACGACACCATCGGGCGGGTTAAGCGCATGCGGTACCTCGGGCGTGAACGGAGTATCCGCGTTCACGTTGCGACGCACGCGGATCGTCTCGTCCGGCTTGAAGAAGTGCACCGCGTCGCTCGCCATGGCCTGCGTCATCTGTCGGAGCACGGCGTAGTCATCGAGCACCCAGATTCCGCGTCCGTACGTACCGACGACGAGGTCGTTGCCGTGGAAGGTCATGTCGCGATACGAAGTGTTGGGCAGATTCAGCATCAGCGACTGCCAGTTGTCCCCGTCATCGAAAGAGACATACACCGAACTCTCAGTACCGGCGAACAGAAGCCCGGCGCGCTTCGGATCGGAGCGCAGAACACGCGCAAAACTTCCGCTCGGCTGGTCGGTGCGCATGCCGGATGTGATCGGCGTCCAGGTTTTTCCGTAGTCGTGCGTGCGGAAGAAGTACGGCTTGAAGTCGCCGGTGGTATGAAAGTCGACGGCAGCGTACGCGGTCGCCGCATCCTGATGCGACGCGTCGATCGACGAGATGCTCGCGCGCGACGCATTCGGAAGATTGGGGATGGACACATTGGACCAGGTTGCGCCGTGATCCCGCGTGACCTGGATGATCCCGTTGTTGGTGCCGACCCAGATGGTTCCTGCGGCGACGCTCGAAGCCGACATGGACTCGATTGCGTTCCGATTGGGTGGTGTCGCGGTAGCGCCCGCACCTGGTGTCGCCGGTGGGGGAGTCTGACCGGGTACGACGGTCAGATCGGGACTCAGCTTCTTCCACGTGAGACCAGCATCGGTGGACGACGTGACGTACTGGAACGCGGCCAGCAGCTCGTGCTGGTTGATCGGTGAGAACAGGATTGGCTGCGACGATGTCGTGCGCGTCTCGACGGCGGGGTCGAGCGCGGGGCTGACGTTGATCCACTGCTCACTCGGGTAGGTGATCTTCACGATGCCGGAGCCACTCGAGAACACGACGTTCGGATTGAGCGGGTCGGGCACGATGGTGCCCCACTCCCAGCCGGGAACCGGACTCCAGTCCAGCGGCGTAATCTCGCCGAGATTACCTCGTGCACGAGTGCGGATCGCGCCGGCATCTTGTTGCGTGGCGTATATCCAGTACGGGAACGAGTTGTCGGCCGCAAGATGATACACCTGTTCTGTGGACTGATTGTACCACGAGCTCCACGAAGCCCCACCGTCGAGCGAGATGGTAGCGCCCTGATCCACTCCGAAGAACATCCGCTGTCCGTTGGTGGGATCTATCCATAGTTGCTGCGGATCGTCACCGCCGGGCGCGCCCTTGAAGCCAGTGAAGGTGTTGCCGCCGTCGGTCGACTTGTAGCTGGACGTGCTGATCGTGTACACGATGTCGGGATTCTGCGGATCCACGTACACGCCGCAGTTGTAGCCGCCCTGACCGTTCGCGATGCGCTTGTCGGTCGAATCCATCTGGCGCCAGTTGTCGCCGCCATCGTCGGAGCGGTACAGACCGGAGTTCTGGAT
>JALYYT010000307.1 GCA_030946285.1 Gemmatimonadota bacterium | reverse complement strand
CCTTTCGTCTCGCGTCGCCGAGCGCATACAGGTACGAAATCTCGGTCTCCCCGAGCACCTGCAGCCTGTCCGAGACGAAACGGCCGACGTAGCCGGCAAGCGCGAGCCCGGGACTCGATATGTCCGGGCCTGGCAGCGGGCGGTCGAGCCCGATGCCGTTGCCCAGATCGTCAAGCTTCAGCGGTTCGGTGAGTCGTTCAACGAGCTCGCCGACCGTTGGATGCCGTGTCACGCCCGCAGCTCAGTCGCATGCACCTGCTTCTTCTTGGCGGACTTGAGCTTGCGGATCTGCTTGTCAGCCTTCGCGATCGCGTCAGTCAGCGCGGTTTCGTGGTACTTCGACTCGCTCTTCGCAACCAGGTTTTCATAATGCGGTGCATGCAGCACCAGTTCCACGGTCTTCATGACACCGTCCTCTCCGACCCACACATCCGCGTCGGCTTCTCTGCCGAGATGCTCGATCAATTTGAGGATTCCATCCGTTGCCTTCGTGCGGAGTCCGTCGGTGATTTCTGTCTGATGTCCGTGGAATTGGATTTCCATTGTTATGCCCCCTGGGCTACTGATTGTAAATGTGCCAGTGTTTCGGTTGCCGAGCGTTCCCAAGTAAATGTTTCCGCGAACCTCCTTGCATTTGAGCCGAGGGTCGAGACGAGTCGCGGCGAATCGAGCAAGCCTCGCATTGCCGCAGCGTAGGCACCGATGTCCGAACCCGCTACCAGGAAACCAGTATCGCCGTCAATCACGGATTCCCGTATTCCTGGTGAATCAGCCGCGATAACGGGCGTTGCACAAGCCGCAGATTCCAGGTTGCTGATTCCCCACCCCTCCTTGGGTGATGCAAGAACCGTCGCCCACGAGCGCCGCAACAGGTCGCGCTTCTCCACTTCCGTTATATACCCCAGAAAACGAACACGGTCTTCGATGTTGAGCTTTGCGACAAGTGCTTCGAGCCGATCCCTGTCATCGCCCTTCCCTGCAATCTCCAGGCGAGCATCGCGCGCATCGAGCAGAGCGAAGGCCCGAATCACGACATCCACCCGTTTATAGCGCTTGAGGCGGCCAAGATAGGAGAAAAGCGGTATCGCCGAACGACTGTTTGGCTCGGGGGTGAGTGACTCGACGTCCACGCCGTTGTAAATGACCCGGATCCGCTCCGAAGGAATTCCACGCGAGACGAGATCGTCGCGTGTGCTGACGCTTACGGCCTCGAAATCGGTGTTGCGGTAACCGATGCCCAGCGGCTGTTCGGCGAGCCAGGTAGCTGCCGCGATCGGCACCGATTCCTCCCTAAACGCGGTGGCACCGAATAGATGATGAGTCACGACCACCAGCCGACGTGGCTTCCAGCGGCGGATGTACAACGGAATCTTGTTGAGATCCTCCACCACGACGTCGTAGGACCGGTTCCGTTTCAGTGCGTTGTAAGCCCGGCGAGCGTGCAGCGGAAACGAAAAGCGTGAGCCGACCCGGTGGACGTGAATGCCGTCGATCGTCTCCTCGGCGGGGGCGTCGCTGAATCCGCTGCAGAGAAGATCGACGTCGTGCCCCCATCTCGCGATGCGCCCGAATACCTCATGCAGGTGCAGCTCAGCGCCGCCGGCATGAGGATTCGTCCGGTCCTGCCAGTTCACGACGAGGATGCGCAAGGGGTTAGAGCATTCCCTGCTGGCGGGCATAGGCGTCAAGCACGCCGTTCACGAATTTCGCGCTGTGCGCGCTTCCGTAACGCTCAGCGAGCCGTACCGATTCCTTGATCACGACTCGCGGCGGTGTTGTGCCCTGAAGAAGTTCCGCGATCGCGAGGCGCAGCACGGAACGTTCGATGGCGCCGAGCCGGCTCAATCGCCAGTTTGTTGTGACGGCACTCAGCGAAGTGTCGATCTCGTCTCCGCGCGCAACGAGGATACGCACCAGGAACCCGGCGAACTGCTGCTCCTCCTGCGATACCGCCAGATCATCCCATACCTGCTGCGCAATGCGCTCGAGCGACGTCCCCTCACGCATGTCCCACGCGTAGAGAGCCTGCAGCGCGCGCGAGCGCGCGCGCGATTCAACCCTCATCGGCGGGCTCGATCTGGTCCAGTACGTCCGCCGTTTCGAGTGCGGCCACCGCTGCATCCCAGCCCTTGTTGCCGTGCGGGCCGCCAGCGCGCGCGAGCGCCTGCTCCATGTCATCGCAGGTGAGCAAGCCGAAGCCAAGCGGTATCTCTGACTCCAGCGCTACCGTGGCCAGACCGCGTGATGCTTCTCCCGCGACGAATTCGAAATGCGGCGTGCCGCCGCGGATCACGGCACCGACGGCGACCACCGCGTCATAGCGTCCGCTCTCGACTGCGCGACGCGACGCGATCGGAAGCTCCCACGCCCCCGGCACCCATACGACATCTATGTCATCGAACGTCACGCCATGGGCGACCAGCGATTCGAGCGCGCCGTCTACCAGGGCGCGGGTCACGGATTCATTGAATCGGCTCGCGACCACAACGACGCGACGCCCCGCACCCTGAGGTGTTCCAGTAAACTCTGCCATCTATTTTGTCAGGAGGCGAGAAGGTGTCCGAGCTTCGCCTGTTTCGTTTTCAGATACTCTGCGTTGTCAGATGTTGCTGTAGGAACGATCGCGACACGGTCCTCGACCTGAAGCCCGTACCCTTCGAGTCCCACGAGCTTGCGTGGATTGTTCGTGAGCACGCGCATCGACCGCAGACCAAGGTCGAGCAGGATCTGCGCGCCAATCCCGTAGTTGCGCAGATCAGGCCCGAACCCGAGAGCTTCGTTGGCTTCGACCGTGTCCTTTCCCTCGTCCTGCAACTGGTACGCACGGAGCTTGTTGAGCAGTCCGATGCCGCGACCTTCCTGATCCAGATACACGATAACGCCGCGGCCTTCCGCTTGGATCATCTGCATCGCGGTGTCGAGCTGCCAGCCGCAATCGCAGCGCGCCGAATGAAAGACATCGCCAGTGAGGCACTTGGAGTGCATTCTCACGAGCACCCCCGACTCGCCGGTGACGTGACCGTGAATCAGAGCGACGTGCTCGTGCTGGTCGACGTCGTTGTGGTAGCCGATGATGCGCCATTCGCCGTATTCGGTCGGGAGTCGCGCTTCGGCCACCCGGTGAACGAGCCGCTCTGTTCGAAGCCTGAATGCCACGAGCTGGGCGACGGTGATGAACGTCAGTCCGTGCTCACGCGCAAAAACCTCGAGCTGCGGCCTGCGCGCGGCGCTCCCGTCCTCGTTCAGTATCTCGCAGATCACTCCAGCCGGGCGCATTCCGGCCAGGCGCGCGAGATCGATTGCGGCCTCGGTATGACCCACGCGCTGCAGAACTCCGCCTTCACGCGCGCGCAGCGGGAATACATGCCCCGGTCGCCTGAGATCGCTCCGGTGCGTCGCAGGATCGACCGCGACGCGAATGGTCGTTGCACGGTCCTGCGCGCTGATTCCCGTGGTTACGCCGAAGCGCGGGGCCGCATCGATGCTGACGGTGAAGGCGGTACGCTGCTCCTCGGTATTGAACTCGCTCATCTGTGGCAGATCGAGATGATCCGCACGCTCGCCCGTCAACGCCAGACAGATCAGCCCGCCCGCACGCCGGATCATGAAGTTGACACCTTCCGGAGTGATGTGCTCCGCCGCGCACACGAGATCACCCTCGTTCTCGCGGTTGTCGTCGTCAGCCACGATGATCATCTTGCCAGCCGCGATGTCACGCAGCGCCTGCTCGACGGTACCGAACTGCGTCTCAGGCATCCACCGTCTCCGTGTAGGGGGACACGAGGCGACGAACGTACTTGCCGATCATGTCGTTCTCGATGTGCACCCGCGATAACGCGCGCAGGTCGCCGAGCGTCGTGTGTCGCAGCGTGAACTCTATGAGCGATATCTGCAGCACGCGTTCCTGCGGCAGAGCGTTCACCGTGAGACTCACACCTTCCACGGCTACCGATCCGAGCGGTACGAGCCCCTGAAACGATTCCGCCGAAACTTCGATGTCAACGAGGAGCGCGTCACCCTCGGTGCGCGTGCTCCGAACGGTGCCGACCTCGTCCACGTGTCCCTGGACCAGATGTCCGCCAAGGCGGTCGCCCAGGCGCATCGCACGCTCGAGATTCACGCGTTTTCCAACAGTCCAGTCGCCAGCGGCCGTTCTGCCGAGCGTCGTGACAACAGCGGCCACTGTGAACCATCCATCGCCCGTCTCGCGCGCAGTGAGGCAGGCTCCGTTCACCGCGATGCTCTCACCAGCCACGACGGATTCATAGCCGCAACGAATCCGGAATTCACGGCCCGCCTCTGTTTCGGCGATCCGATCTATCGTTCCGATCTCGTCAATCAGTCCAGTGAACATTCAAACAGCGTGGAGGGCATATATGGTCATCAGATCGTCGCCGAACTCCTGGCGCCGCAGCACCGGAAGCCGGCGTACACTCGCTGCACGGCGCGGTGACGCGGACCCGAAGGCCGCCAGCGCGCCACCGCCGAGTACGATGGGTGCCTGAAAGATAACAAGCCTGTCCACGAGCTCCGCGTCCAGCAGCGCCGATGCCAGGGACGCTCCGCCCTCCACCAGCAGTGATCGAATACCGCGGGCGCGCAATGCGCGCAGCGCTGCTCCAAGATCCGCCACCCTCACGAAAGTGACACCATGTGCCTCTTCCAGAACAGATGTTCGACCGGCTGATAGCTTCGCCTCTGGGTCGAAAACGACGCGAAGAGGAACGAGCCTCGGCTGTATCGGCCCACGTACGGTGAGCTCGGGACGGTCCGTTGAATAGGTAATTGCGCCGACCGCGATTGCGTCTACACCTGCTCGGATTCGATGCACCTCGGCCCGCGACTGCTCGTTGGTGAGCCAGGCACGGCCGCGCTCGGAATCGGCGATGGCGCCGTCTATGGACAGGGCGAGTTTGAGTGTCACCCACGGACGATCGGAAACGAACGAGTGGTGAAACGCGGCGTTCAGTTCGCGGGACTCGCTCTCCAGCAATCCGATGTCTGCATGAATGCCGGCTGCGTTCAACCGCTCGACCCCGCCGCCGGAACGGGCGCCCGGATCGCGCGTCGAGATGACGACACGACTCAACCCGGCTGCAATTACGGCATCAGCACACGGAGGCGTCTTGCCGACGTGGTTGCAAGGCTCGAGTGTCACGTAGAGCGTCGCACCAACGGCGGCTTCGCCCGCAGCGGCGATCGCGTTCACTTCCGCGTGTGCTTCGCCGAACCGCTCGTGCCACCCTTCTCCAACGATCACACCATCGCGG
This sequence comes from Gemmatimonadota bacterium, assembly GCA_030946285.1. GTDB lineage: Bacteria > Gemmatimonadota > Gemmatimonadetes > Gemmatimonadales > Gemmatimonadaceae > Fen-1247. The sequence goes on along the minus strand of JALYYT010000307.1, from coordinate 5,074 downwards.
ACTATGACAGCACCTACGAGCGGATTGGGCGACGTCTGTCCCCAGCCGCGCTCGGCGAGCTCGAGCGCGCGACGCATGAACATCTCGTCGCGCGCTTCAATCACTGGCTCAGAGACCGAGTCGGACGCCAACAGCCCCGAAGGTGAGTGCAGCGCCAGCCGAGGATCCGGCAAAGGTGTTGAACGTGGGTATGTTCACCGAATTGGTGCGGCCGATCTCGCCGATGATCTTGAAGAACGGAAAGTTGAGCGTCCCGTCGGCGAAGTAAGTCGTACGCGTCAATGTCTGCGTGAGCGAGATGGGACCAACGCTTTGCGCCGGCGATCCGACCCCCGCGACGGCACGCGAAGCGACGTACGCCGAGCCCGTCGCGGAGGTGTTGTACCTGTCCTGGCCGGCGCCTATCGCGAGCCCGAGGAACAGCAGCGTCTTGCTCGCCACGATGCGATACGAATCCGTCGTGACGTCAATGTTGTTGATGTGAAGCGAGTCGCCTGTGTTGTTGGAGGAGACGAGATCAACCGTCGGGAGTCCGCGTCGCAGATACGACACCGAAACGCCCGGGAACAGTATGCTCTCCTGCACGATGCCCACGCGGACGCCGCCTCCGAACTTGACCGAACCGTTCGGCGTGCTCAGATGCACGCCCGACGCATTGATCGATGGCAGATAACTGACGCTGCCAAGCAGATCGATTCCGCCGACGTTAGTCACACCAAGTGGAATCCCGGGAAACAGCCCGACCGCGATGTCCGCCTGCGGAATACCGGCGATCTGGGATTGTGTTGGATAGTTGTCGGAGCGCGCGCCACTAGTGGATGGCGTCACCTGGTCCACGCGAGGAATGTTGGAGCTCACGGCAGTCGCTCTGCCACTTACGTAGATGTGGCCGAGGCCGCCCAGCGTTCCGCCCACACCAAGCGTGGTGTTTCCACCCGCGATAACTGCGCCAAGCTGAGGAGCGAGGAATTTGAATACGTCAATCGCCTTCTGGCAAGCGTCCTGAGTTACCGTCGAAGTGCACTGCGAGCTGATGCTGCTCTGTGCTCCGGCGGCGAGCACGGGTGTGAGGATAGCTGCGGTGCAGGCCAGCACCGATTTACTAAAGAACGAGTGAATCTTCATCATCTCTCCAGGAGTTTTCTAGATCAGGACGACGCGTCCCGATCCCGGCCGAACGGAGCCGAGTCGCCACGACGCGATTCCAGCCACTGCCGCACCTTCAATGACTCTGTCGGCATCACCCGCGTCACAGATCACGACCATGCCCACGCCCATGTTGAACGAGCGGAACATATCGTCCTTCGGCACGGCTCCGGCGCGCTCGAGTTCCCTGAACAGAACGGGAATTTCCCAGCTTCCCAGCTCGACCTGGGCGTCGAGATGAGGGGGAAGCGCCCGGTCGAGATTCCCGGGCAGGCCGCCGCCGGTGATGTGCGCCATTGCATGGACGGTACCGAGCAGTGGCTGCAGCGCAGCGAGGTAAGACACGTGTACTGCGAGTAGCATGTCGGCTACCGTGCTGTCCGTCCCCGGGAAGCGGTCCTCGGCGGAAAGGTTCATTCTTTCCCTGACGATCCTCCGCGCAAGCGAATAGCCGTTGGTGTGCAGCCCACTGCTCGCGAGGGCGACGAGTACATCACCGTCCCGCACTCGATCAGGGCCGAGAATTTCGTCCTCGCCGACGCAACCGACGATGAAGCCGGCCAGGTCGTAATCGGGCGGGGTGTACACCCCCGGCATCTCCGCGGTCTCACCGCCGAGCAGAGCGCAGCCGTTCTCGCGGCATCCATCTGCGACACCCGCGACGATGGCTTCGACGACCGCCGGCTCCAGCTTGCCGAATGCCACGTAGTCAAGAAAGAAGAGCGGCAATGCACCCTGGACGAGTATGTCATCCACGCAGTGATTCACCAGATCGTGGCCGATCGTCGAATGCCTGCCAGCCTCGATCGCGACTCGAGTCTTTGTACCTACACCGTCCGCTGACGCGACGACGAGCGGCTCGCGCACGTTGTCCGGTAACTTGAACATGCCGCCGAAAGCACCGAACGCGCCGCGAACACCAGCGGTGTATGTGGACTCGACGAGCGACCGGATACGCCGCTTCGCGTCGTCACTCGCGTCTATGTCTACGCCAGCGGAGCGATAATCCATCGGTGCGGGCGCGGCACCATCAGTCACGCCGATAGATCCTCGTCGAACGCGACGAGCTGCTTGAACGCGCGGACACGCTCATCCAGCTCGGGACGAGTGACTGTCATGAGGCGCTCGATCGAGAATTTCTCCACCGCGAACGAGCCCATTGCCGATCCGTAGATCACCGCACGGCGCATGTTCGCATCGCTGAGATCGCCGGTGCTGGCAAGGTATCCGATGAATCCGCCGGCGAACGAGTCTCCCGCTCCGGTCGGATCGAATACCGACTCGAGCGGATAGGCCGGCGCGAAGAAGATATTGTCCTCGCGAAACAGAAATGCCCCGTGCTCGCCCTTCTTGATGATGACGTGCTTCGGGCCGTGCGCCATGATCCAGCGGGCGGCCTGCACCAGATTGGTCTTTTCTGTGAGCTGGCGCGCTTCGGCGTCGTTGAGCGTGAGAAGATCCACGTGTGAGAGAAGCTCCACGAGTTCAGGACGCCGGCTCTCGATCCAGAAATTCATCGTGTCCGACGCGACCAGCTTCGGACGCTTGACCTGCTTTAGCACCGCGAGCTGCAGTCGGGGGTCAATGTTCGCCAGGAAGAGAAAATCGGGGTTGGCGAACCGCTCCGGGATCTTGGGCTCGAAGTGCGAGAACACGCCGAGGTGGGTTTCGAGTGTTTCGGCGGAATTCAGATCGTGCCGGTAGCGACCGCGCCATCGGAACGAGCTTCCGTCGGCGCGCTCGATGCCGCCCAGGTCAACGTTGCGCGACTCGAGCGCGCGGAGGCGGTCCATCGGATAGTCGTTCCCGACCACACCAACGACCTGCACGTTCGTGAGATGGCTGGCTGAAGCCGAGAAGTACGTGGCCGATCCGCCAAGTACATCGTCCGCCTTGCCGAAAGGAGTTTCGACCGAGTCGAGCGCCACGGAGCCAACGACAAGTACGGACATCAGGATTGTATTGGATTGTGATCGTTCACATCCGCTCGGGCGCGGAGAGCCCGAGAAGATGGAGAGTGTTTCGCAGTACGACCTGCGATGCACGGGCGAGCGCCAGTCGCGCGTCCATGATTGCCTGTGGCTCGTTCAGCACATGGTGCTTGTGATACCAAAGGTGGGCCAGGCGCGCAGTTTCCAGGGCGTACGACGTAACGCGGTGCGGCTCCAGCGCGGCGGCAGCGCCCGCGATTTCCATGGGCAGGTCGAGCAGCTGCTTGATGAGCGCCTGCTCTTCCGGTTCCTTGAGCACTGACAGATCAACTGCAGAGACATCCATCGAGGCAGCGTCGATCTCGCCGACCCTGAAAATGCCGCTCATGCGCGCGTGTGCCATCTGCAGATAGTAGACAGGATTCTCGTCAGACTGACGGCGCGCGAGATCCACATCGAAGATGAGCGGGCTGTCGCCCTTCCGCATGAGGAAGAAGAAGCGGACCGCGTCGCGGCCGACCCAGTCGACCAGATCGCGCACCGTGACGTAGCTGCCGGCACGCTTGGAGAGCTTCACCTCTTCCCCATCCTTCATGACTGTGACCATCTGGTGCAGAACGTAGTCGGGATAGGCATCAGGAATCCCGACGTTCAGTGCCTGCAGACCTGCGCGAACGCGAGTGACCGTGCTGTGATGATCGGCGCCCTGCACGTTGATGGCGCGCGTGAAGCCGCGCTCCCACTTTGTGAGATGGTACGCTACGTCCGGAACGAAGTACGTATACGTTCCGTCGCGCTTGCGCATTACGCGATCCTTGTCGTCTCCGTAATCGGTGGTACGAAGCCAGAGTGCGCCTTCACTCTCGTATGTGTGGCCGTTAGCAATCAGCAGGTCCACCGCATGCTGCACCTTGCCTTCGGTGTACAGGCTCGACTCCAGGTAATACGTGTCGAACTTCACGCCGAACGCCTGCATGTCGAGGTCCTGCTCAGCCCTCAACGCACGAACAGCGAACTCACGCACGGAGTCGTCCGCGGAAGGATCGAATCGCGTAGCGATCTCGCGCACGTACTCACCGTGATATCCACCCTCGGGAATGGCCGCCGCACCGCCAGCCGCCTCGATGTGCGCGCGCACGCTGAGTTCCAGGTTGTCTATCTGGACTCCCGCGTCATTGTAGTAGAACTCGCGCGACACCTTCCAGCCGGTCCATTGAAGCATCGAGGAGATCGCGTCACCCAACGCAGCCTGGCGCCCATGACCAACGTGAAGCGGGCCCGTGGGGTTCGCGGAGACGAACTCCACGACGACAGGGCAGCTTTCACCGTCGCCGGTTCTGCCAAACTGCGCGTTCTGCGTCACGATGTCGCGCACCGTCTCTGCAACCGCGGTTGGATCGAGGCGAAAGTTCAGGAAACCGGGTCCGGCGATCTCCACCCGGTCCACTCCGGCTTCGTCGAGGTGCATCGCGTCGCGAATCGCGTTGGCTATCTCGAGCGGCTTGCGGCGAAGCGGCCGCGCCAGCACCATCGCGATATTGCTTGCCCAATCCGCAAGCAATGGATCACGCGGACGCTCGAGGAGCGGTTCGATGTCTTCGGACGCGCCGATCTGGACCGCGGCGCGCTTGAGCTCCGCGCGGATCCGGTCCGCGAAGTTCACTCCGAATCCTTGGGCGCCGCAGCGCGCGCCGCCGCAGGTGCAGCGCTCGTGCTCGCCGAAGATTCGGCAGCTTTCGGAGGTTCCTTCGGCGACGTCTCCGCTGCCTTGGATCCGCTGTTGGACGACTCGGAGCCGGAGTCAGAGCTCTTTGAATCTCCAGAAGTGCTGGAGGCGGCGGCCTTGTCACTTTCGGAGGTGCGGGTACTCGCGGCCTTCTGATCCTTCTTGCCGTCCTTTCCGTAGTCAGTGATGTAGAAGCCACTGCCGTGGAAAACAAGGCCGGCACCGGCGGACATCTGCCGTTCTGCCGCCTTGCCGCACACGGGACAGTCCA
>JALYYT010000275.1 GCA_030946285.1 Gemmatimonadota bacterium | reverse complement strand
CGCGCGTTGGTGTCCGCCAGGAACCGCTGGAGCGACTGGGTGATCGCAACGGAGTCGTCCTCTGTGAACGACCACGTTCCTGATCCTCCTCCCCTGCTTCCGCCTGACATCATCGTCTCTCCATCTAGGCCAGTGCCCTTTCAAGGTGCTTGAGCATTCGAACGGCTTTCCCTCTAAGGATCGGCCGCGATTCCCAGGCTATGTACTCCCGCAGCAATTGCGCGGTAGCAACGGAAGACCGGCCGGACAGATGTCCCAGGGCAGCCAACCGCCTCAGCGGATGACGACTGAACAGGTCCCTTCGGTACGCGTGCAGCGCCCCGCTCCACGTCGCCAGGCCAACCATCAACCCTCCTGCCATGCCGGCCAGGAACCACTCACTCTTCTTGCTCATATTGTGCTCATTGCATGACTCTGCGCGCCGACAGCGCCTGCGCGATGGTGACGCCGTCGGCGTATTCCAGATCGCCTCCGACGGGTAGCCCGCGCGCGATGCGTGAAACCGTGAGCGGATAGCTCGACAGTCGTCGCTGAAGATACAACGCCGTAGCCTCGCCCTCGATACTGGGATTGGTCGCGATGATGAGCTCACGGACGCCGCCAGCGGCGACGCGGGCCTCGAGGTCGTTCACAGCGAGGTCCTCCGGACCGATCCCGTCGAGCGGCGAGAGGCGGCCTCCCAGAACGTGATACGTACCGCGAAACTCGCCCGCCCGCTCGATTGCACCTATATCCGAGGCTTCCTCTACCGCGCAAACCAGGGCAGGATCGCGGCGCGCGTCGGCACAGATCGAGCAAAGCTCGTTCTCCGTCAGGTTGTGACAACGTGCGCATGGATGGACGCGCTCGGAGATGGTGACGAGTGCGTCGGCGAGCCGCCGGGTCTGGCCGGCCGGCTGCTTGAGCAGGTGATACGTGAGGCGCATCGCCGTCTTGCGACCGATGCCCGGGAGCCGCGATAGCTCCGTGGCCAGATCTTCTATTGCCGACACTCAGAACGGCAGCTTGAACGGCAGTTCCATGCCGCCGGTGAGCTTGCCCATTTCGGTCTTGGCAAGATCGGCTGCCTTCTTCTGCGCCTCGCGAACGGCGACCATGACGAGATCCTCGAGCATTTCGACGTCGGCGGCGTTCACGACGGCCGGATCGAGCTTCACGGTCGTGACCTGACCTTTGCCGTCCGCCGTTACCGTCACCATACCGCCCCCCGATGTTGCCGTCACCGTCTGCTTTTCCAGTTCGTCCTGAATCTCCTGCAGGCGGCTTTGCATCTGCTGCGCCTGCTGCATCAGCTTCATGAAGTCTGCCATACCTGAATCTAAGAGTTAGTCGAGAAGTTCAAGGTCGAGAGCGTCGATCGCGGCGCCTAGCACCGGATCCTTCGCGCGAAGCATTTCTGCGCGTTCGGCGCGGCGTTGATCGTCACTCAGCCGGACTGGCGCATCTCCCTGCGCTGACGCTTCCATCGCGGAGCGCATGGCGGTGAGCGGAGTCGATTGCGCGCGTTCCGCACGATCCTGTGATTGCCGCTGTTGTTGATGCGTCTGTTGAAGCTGCGGTTGTTCCTTTGGTTGCGACGGCGCCGGCGAAGTTTGCGATTGCGTTGACGAAGCGCTGTTTGTCGCGCGCGCTTCTCGGGTCGTCGTGCGATTCGCCGTGCGCGAGGAAGTAGGGGCGGTGTCGCGCGCGCCACCGTGCGCCCCGGGCTCGAGCGCGGTTCTCCAATCGGGCGCGGCGGCAGCCTGGGTTGCGCCGCCGGGGCCGATGCCACGCAGCACATCCTCCAGCGACAGTGTTCTGTCCAGCAGGGCGAAGCGAACCAGCAGCAGCTCGATCAGGAGTTGCTGCTGCGCGCTTTTCCTGAATCGCGGTTCCAGCTCACTCACGACATTGAGCATGCGCAGTACATCGCCAGTGGCCAGACGCGATGAATTTTCGCGCAGACGTGCTGCTGCGGCCGCGGAAATGTCCTGCACCGCGCCCCCGAGCAGAATCGCCAGCTGCGCGCGAAGCATATCCGCGAATCCGGACAGAAAGCTTCCGAAATCCACTCCCTCGTCGGCCAGACGATTCACGCTCGCGAACACATCCGCTGCCCGACGATCCACCACGATCGAGAGAACGTCCAGGAACTCGTCTTCCGGAACCAGACCGAGCCCGGTGCGTACGGCTTCCGCGGTGACGATTCCCTCTCCGAGCGAGATCACCTGGTCCGTCAGCGATAATGCGTCGCGCATTGAACCGTCGGCGGCGCGCGCAATCATGGCGAGTGCGGCGCTCTCGCTGGCTACGGATTCCTCCCGCAGTATGAACTCCAGCCGCGACACGATGTCGGTGTTGCCTATTCGCTTGAGATCGAAGCGCTGAAGTCTGCTGAGTACCGGAGCTGCGGTCTGCGCGATCTTCTGCGGTTCCGTTGTCGCGAAGACGAAGACGACACGCGGAGGCGGTTCTTCCAGAACCTTGAGCAATGCGTTCCACGCTTCGCGCGTGAGCATGTGAGCCTCATCCACGATGTACACCTTGTAACGCTCGTCTCCTGACGGCGCATACATTGCCCGCTCGCGCAGATCCCTCGCGTCGTCCACGCCGCGATTGGACGCAGCATCGATCTCCACAACGTCAAGGCTCGAGGATCCGCTCCAGATGCGCTGGCAGCTTGTGCAGACACCGCACGGTTCCCCTTCAGGGCTCCGGTTCTCGCAGTTGAGCGCCATCGCCAGCACGCGCGCCAGGGTGGTCTTGCCGGTTCCGCGCGGGCCGCAGAACAGATACCCGTGCGCTACCCGGTCGCGTGCGATCGCGCCCCTTAGCGTGTTCGAGACGTGTCCCTGCACGGCCACCTCGGCGAACGAGCGCGGACGGTATTTCCTGGCTAGTGCTAGGGCCATGCGGCTGATGGGCGGGCGACGTCCCGCCTTGCGGACGGTGTGCCGGCGCGCGACGAGGTTGAAGGAGGGTCCAGGGGATCGGGGCAACGCAAGACACCACATGCCGCTGCTACCTTCGGGGTCCTGACGGGGTTAGCGGGCTCGCGCCCCCCGGATGTCCCTGGAGAGCGGAATATAATCCCCCCAACGGCCTCTCGCACCATCTTGAAGGGACTCGCAGCCGACTGGGGTCGCATGAAGAACAAGATGCAAAAAACGATGGGGAAATGGGTCGCGACCGGTACCTGAGCTCGCCCCGCAATACCCCTGGAAACAGGAAGGTCCCTGGCCTCGAGTACCGGGGCCAGGGACTCCACTCGCTGCCGCTGCTACGGCTTCCTGATTCTGACTGTCGGCACCTTAATGGTCGCCGAGTCTTTCTTCATTTCAACCTTGGGAACAGCAACCTTGGTGGAGTCAACGCCCGTCTCGACGACTGGTGTGTGAACCGTGTCCGTCTGGGTTCCCACGACAGGTTTCTGAACCTCGTACGTGCCTTCGCCTGTCTTCTTGCAGGCGGTAGCAGCGAGGGTGAGAGCAGCAGCGGCAAAAAACATCTTTCTCATCCAGGGCCTCCTTTGATTACTGGGTTGGGTACAGTGCTGACCGAAGCTCCGGGCAAGAACGGCGCCACGGCGGGTTTTAATCAATCCTCGAAGGCCTCATGCTGACGGCGGCGCACGTAGCGTAGCTCATAAACCTGGGCCACTTCCCCGCCCAGAATGAACACCATGGACGCGTAGTAGACCCACAGTACCACGACGACGAGGGCGGCGATGGTACCGGTGTAAAGCGAGCCCGGCTTGAAGGATGTGGCGTATATGGCGAAGACTGTTTTTGCGATCTCGAACATCACCGCCGTGAAGCCGCAAGCCACAAGCGCGGTCTGCCAGCGCATCTTCTTGTACGGCAGATACTTGTAAAGACCGAAGAAGAGCGCCGCGATAAAAACGAAAGCCAGGATTCGCCCGAACGTGTACTCGAGGTTACCCATCAGATCCTGGCGCAGGCCTACGGCTACGAGAATCTCGATGCCCCGGGTGGTCGCGAGTGCGATGTACGCCGACAGCGCCGTGTACGCCACGAACAGCACCGACGAGACGACCGTCACCTTCACGTCGTAGATCTTGCCGTCGATGATCCCACGATCCACTTCGATGTCGAAGATCTCATTGAGGATCGATCGCATGGAGCCGAACAGACGTGTGGAGAACCAGATGAAACCGATGGCCGCATAGATTCCCACCGTTCCGCGCGCAGCGATTATCGTCGTTACGACCTTGATCACCGGCTGACTGGTCGTAGCCGGAAGAAAGCGGCTCGCGAGATCGACAACTTCTTCGGTCGCGGCCTCCGCGGACTGATTGAGCAGATACGACAGTGCAGTCGCGAACAGCAGCAGAAACGGAATAATCGCTATCAGGATGTTGAAAGCGATTCCGCCTGCGAGGAAGAAGATGTCATCCTCGCCGCTGTTGTCCCACACGCGGCGCACGTAGTCCGCGAAGCCGACGCCGAGTCGCCTGTACCACGGGCGTCCGACCCCCATGCCGCTCCGACCTACAGCGAGTTCACTTCGCGGCGTGCTGCCTTGTTCTCGGCGATCTTTCTCTCGAGATCGAGGCGAGCTTCGCCGGCTGCGTATCTACCCGCGTCAACAGCATCGAGAACCTGCTCCTGACCGCGACGCACCGCATCGCGCGCCGCGCCGACGCGGTTGGCGACCTGATCGCGAACGTCGTTCACACGATCGGTTACGTTTTCCGCTACCCCCGCCGCCGCGTCGCGAATACGGTCCGTCGTGTTACGCGCGCGGCTCCCGATCATGCGCCGCGTTTCAAGACCGCTCCTCGGAGCAAGCAGAAGCGCGACGCCGGCGCCGAGCGCAATTCCGAGCAGCAACGTGCCAACACCAGATTCCTCGCGTTCAATTACCACGTAGGGCTCGCCTTCGAAATCGTATCCTCGCATCGTTACCTCTTGCCGGACTTGGCAGGTTTGGGTTTTGCCTTCGACGCCGTCTTCCTGGCTGTTCCAGCAGAGTCGGCGGTCGCGTCCGACTGTGCGACGGACTTCGCTGGAGGCTTCGCTGGAGGCTTCGCTGGAGGCTTCGCTGGAGGCTTCGCTGGAGGCTTTGTCGCCGCTGACGGCGTTGCCGCCGCCGCTGCCA
>JALYYT010000255.1 GCA_030946285.1 Gemmatimonadota bacterium | reverse complement strand
GACTTACACTGTGGTCCGTACGCGTCAGGCGAGCGATACCACTACGCACACCACCACGCGTCATGTACTCGTGACGTTCAACGGTACCGCCAACGTTCCGATGGTGATCAACGGCGTGAACTACTCGCTCAACCTCGACACGCACAAAGTCACGAAGCAGTAGAATCAGAACAGGGAGAGAATACGAACGGGCGCCGGTCAATGACCGGCGCCCGTTATGCGTTCAAGGCGCGGACTAGTGACCTATGGCGTCGAGTGCGCTATTGACGCCCGCAGTCAGCTTGAGCGCGTCGGGCTTCTTGAGCGCGAGCGCGAGCTGCTGATCGGACGTCGCGTCGCCGACATAGAAACCAAAGACGGTCTCACCGGTGGTCGCCGTAGTCACGTTGATAGTGAGTGCCTGCCCGAGCCCGCTCATCTCCCCCTGCTTCGGCGACGCTCCGGATACAAGCTGGGTAGCGGAGCCAACCCACGCGCGAACGGAGTCGGGCGGAAAGTCGGAAGTGACGACGGGGACAGTGCTCTTCATCCCACGCGCGGAAAAACGTACGCGCCCGTTGAGAGTTTCGGTCGTGAGCAGCAGGTCGCCGACGGTGTCGGCGCGAATGGCGCGCCAGGAGGGTTGCACGGCGGCCACGCCTGCGTTCCGGGCCACGAGATGCGGAGCCGGCGTGGTCGCGACAGCCAGTGTCGCGGCGGCAATGAATGCGAGGGATATTGACATTTGAAAAAATTCGCCGGGTGAAGGCGGAATCGCAACAGGGATCGAACGAGTACCCTCGATCCGTTTGCCTCAAACCGTACCCGCGAGATTGCGGAGCAGACCAACTAGCCTGTTCGTCGCAGGGAACAGGCGAAGGGCCTTCAGCGCTGCAGTACGTCCAAACCCCGGAACAACTCCAGCGCCTGCGGATTCGCCAGCGCCTCCACGTTCCTCACCTGCCGCCCGTGAACCACCTCGCGGACCGCAATCTCGCTGATCTTCCCGCTCACGGTCCTCGGAATGTCCGCGACCTGGATCACCACCTTCGGCACGTGCAGCGGCGTCGTGTTGCTCCGGATCTGCGTCCTTATCCGGCTCGACAGATCGTCGCTCAGCTCCATCCCGTCGCGCAATCGCACGAACAGAACGATACGCACGTCGCCGTGTATACCCTCACCGATCTCCTGCCCTATCGCGACGCTCTCGATCACTTCCGGCATCTGCTCTACCTGCCGATAGATCTCCGCCGTTCCGATTCGAACTCCTCCGGGATTGAGCGTCGCGTCGCTCCGGCCGTAGATGATCACGCCGTCGTGCGCCGTCAGCTCCGCCCAGTCGCCGTGCCGCCATACGTTGGGATACACGTCGAAATACGCCGCGCGATACTTGCTTCCGTCGGGATCACCCCAGAAGCGAATCGGCATGCTGGGAAATGTGTGCGTACAAACCAGCTCGCCCGGCACCCCGGCCACCGAATTGCCAGACGCGTCAAACACTTCCACCGCCATCCCCAATGCCCGACACTGAAGCTCACCGCGATACACCGGTATCGCCGGATTGCCGAGCGCGAAGCAGGAGATGATGTCGGTCCCGCCACTGATGCTTGCGAGATGTACATCCGGCTTCACGTCGCGGTACACGTAATCGTAGCTGTGCTCCGCGAGCGGACTCCCTGTCGACAGGATCGTGGAGAGCGCGGACAAATCATGTGTCGATGCCGGAGTGAGCCCCGCCTTCTCCGCAAGTGCCAGATACTTGGCGCTCGTCCCGAACACGGTCACCCGTTCTGCAGCGATCATGTCCCACAGCAGGCCGGGCCGGCGCGGCTGCAGTGCGGCGCCATCATACAGCACTATCGTCGCGCCGACAGCGAGCGAACTCACCATCCAGTTCCACATCATCCACCCGCAGGTGGTGAAGTAGAACATGCGGTCGTCACGATCGAGGTCCGTGTGCAGCACGAGTTCCTTGAGATGCTGCAACAGAGTTCCACCCGCGCCGTGGACCATGCACTTGGGCAATCCCGTTGTGCCGGACGAGTACATCACATACAGCGGGTGATCGAACGGCAGACGGACGAACGGCGGCGTCTCGCCCACGCGGCGCAGCGAATCCCAGCGCACCCCGTTGGGAACCACCGACGGATCGACATGCTCGTTCACGTACGGAACGATGATCACGTTGGCGATGGATGGTATCCTGCCGCAGATCTCTCGCGCGCGCTCGAGACAGTCGATCTGCTTGCCAGCGTAACGATATCCATCAGCGCACACAAGCACTTTCGGCTCGATCTGGCCGAACCGGTCAACCACTCCCTGTACCCCGAAATCGGGCGAGCATGAGGACCATACCGCGCCGAGTGAAGTCGCAGCGAGCATCGCGATGATAGTCTCGGGTAGATTCGGCAGAAAGCCCGCTACACGGTCACCGACACGGACACCCATGTCGCGAAACGCGCTTGCGATGCGACTCACTTCACCGCGCAGCTCCGCGAATGTCAGCTCCTGCTGCCTCCCGCGCTCGTTCCACGAGATGATCGCCGGACGATCGTCGCAGAAACGCAGCAGGTTCTCCGCGAAATTGAGCGTCGCTCCCTCGAACCACTTGGGGCCGAGCACATCGTCCGGCGGTGCCATCCGATCGAGTCCGATGCACACACTTTCATCGAAGCCGTCGCAGATGAGCCCGCAGTACGACGCAACCGCACGCCAGAAGACTTCCGGATTGCGTACCGACCACTGGTGCAGGATCCCGTACGGAAGCGGCACGCCGGATTCACCCGCAGCGATGCTTCTGCTCTCGCGGAGCGACTCGATGAAATGCGTGATGTTGGAATCCCTCACCTTCGCGGGCGAGGGTCGCCAGATCGGCTCCATTTGGTGCGAAGGTATGGGAGATGTGGCGCGGCCGTGGAGTACGAGCTACTGCGCTCGCGCTCGCCGGCCGTCCAACCTACGAAGTCGGTGGCGTGAACGACGTCTGCTCGTGCTGCGCCGAGATCCAGGACTTGTGGTAGCTCGGATCCTCGATGTCGAGCGCCTGTTTCGCGACCTTGAGCGGACGGAACGTGTCCATCATCACCGCGAGCTCGTCGGTGTACTTCGCTCCGATCGAA
>JALYYT010000253.1 GCA_030946285.1 Gemmatimonadota bacterium | reverse complement strand
CTTTCACGACACATTTCGCGCCGATTTCAAGCCGTCCACCTAAGCTGGTCCTGCTGTTTTCTTACCACACCCGTTGCCGTCCTGCGACACCGTAGCTCAAGCGGATCGACTACGATCGGATGGCGCTCATTAGGTAAAATCCGTACCGAGCCGGTCGCCGATAGCGATTCCGCGACCCCTATGCCAGTCGATTGCCTCCATTCTCCGCTTCCCGGATGGCTGGACATCACATATCCGCACGGCGCCGGAACCGCACGCTACGGTCAATCCGTCCGGTCCCGCGTCGAGGACCTCACCGGGCGCGCCGCTGATTTCGAACAGCCGTCGCGCCCCGAAGAGCTTGAGATCCGCCCCGCGAAATATCGTCCAGGCACCCGGTCGCGGGTCGTACGCACTAATCGCGTTCGCAACTTCACTGGCGCTTCTGCTCCAGTTGATGCGCGTAGTATCGCGGTCGACCTTTCTGGCATACGTCGCGAGCGAGTGATCCTGTGGACGCTCGCCTGCCTGGCTGAGTCCGATCAGGGTCAGCGCTTCGATAAGTGCCAGCGCTCCGAGCTCCGACAGTCTCCCCTGAAGCTCGCCGTACGTTTCGTCGTCCGCTATCGGCGTGCGTGACTGGAGCACAATCGGGCCGGAGTCCAGCGCCGGCTCCATGCGCATGATCGTGACACCAGTCTCGGTGAGTCCGTCGCGGATAGCCGCCTGAATGGGCGCCGCGCCGCGCAGCGCTGGCAGCAGCGATGCATGAATGTTGAGTGTGCCGAGCCGGGGCAGGTCTATGATCGCGCGCGGCAGAATGTGTCCGTAGGCGACGACTACGGACACATCCGGTGCGACGACTTCGATCAGCTCGAAGAAATCCTCTTCCTTCGGCGACGATGGCTGGAACACGGGAAGCGATTCACGAAGCGCGATAGTCTTCACCGGCGGCTCCGTCATCACGCGATCACGGCCGACGGGCTTGTCGGGGCGAGTGACAACCGCGCACACGTCAAACCCTTCTCCAACGAGCGCGCGTAACGCTGGCGCGGCGAATTCAGGGGTTCCCCAGAACATGACGCGCATCGGCTGCTACAGCTCCGGCTCGAACGGGACTTCCGCTCTTGCCGCGATCTCGCGCGACCGCGATCTGCGCGAGCGTGGCTTGCCTGGCTCGAGTCTCCGGAGAAAGCCGGGATAGTTCGCGGCTTCCTTCTCCCATTTCCGCGCTGTGAACTTGCGCTTGATGAGGCTCATGTAATCGATGAACAACTTTCCGTCCAGATGATCCAGTTCGTGCTGCACGCACCGCGCGGACAGGTCCATCAACTCCAGCTCGAACGCGTTGCCGTCCAGGTCGAGTGCACGCACGATGATACGAGTCGCGCGATCCACGTCTCCGAATATCTCGGGGATCGATAGACAGCCTTCCTCACCTCGCTCGGTCCCTTCGCGTTCGATGATCTCCGGATTGATCATTACCAGCGGATCTTCGTCCACATCCATGACGAACACCCTGTCGCCTCGACCTACCTGAGGCGCGGCGAGACCGATTCCCTCGGCCGCATACATCGTTTCGAACATGTCAGCGACGAGGCTGCGCAGCGGATCGGTGATTTCCTTTACGGGAACTGTCCGCTCGCGGAGGACCGGGGCGCCGAGTACGCGAATGTCGAGCACGGCCACGTGGTGGCTACGCCTCGGTGCCGGTTTCAGCCTTGCGCATGATCTTCGCGATCCTTCCACGCTCCACTATCAGGCGCGTCTCCCCGGACTTGATCGTGACCCGGTCGTCCAGTGACACCACTGCAACAGAGTCCTTCATCTGCTGCGCGATGAAGGTGACCTCGCCGACTATGCCGCCAGCCGTCACGATCTCGTCGCCCCGACGCAGGCTCCGAAGCATGGTATCGTGCTCCTTTTTCTGCTTCTGCTGTGGGCGGAGGAGAACGAAGTAGAAGATGGCGCCGATGGCGCCATACATCAGGATGGTGCTGACTAGCGGATTATTCATCGTGGGTTGTCGGTTTTTTTGGCGAAATAGCGCGCGAGCCAGCCAGCGCTCCATTGATCGAACGTTCCGCCGGCGATTTTTCCCCTGGCGGTACGCATGAGTCGAATCAGGAAATGTACATTGTGCAACGACAGGAGACGGAGGCCCAGAAGCTCCTCGGTCACGAACAGGTGGCGCAGGTAGGCGCGGCTGAAGCGCGCACATGCGGCGCAGTCGCAATCGGGGTCCAATGGGCCGGGGTCGGCTCGAAACTCCGCGCGCTTGACGTTGAGGCGGCCATCGTGGGTGAACACTGCTCCCGTGCGCCCCATTCTCGTGGGCGCGACGCAGTCAAAAAGGTCGATTCCACGCCGCACACCCTCGATCAGGTCCTCGGGGAAGCCCACGCCCATGAGATAGCGCGGCCGATGCCGCGGGATCACCGCGTCGGTGGTTTCAAGCATCGCGTACATGTCCGGCTTGGATTCGCCGACGGACAGTCCACCGACGCCGTAGCCAACCCAGTCGGACAGCTCGCTGATGCGGCGGACTGACTCCCGCCGAAGATCGGGGTGAATTCCGCCCTGAACAATTGGAAACAGAGCTTGCTCGAACGGCGCCGATGCGGCAGAGTGATCGAAAGCCGCGAGGCAGCGCGCCAGCCACCGTGCGCTACGCTCCATGGCGTCACGCGCGACTGGCTCCGCCGACTGACCCGGAATCACGTGATCGAATTGCATCATCACGTCCGCGCCAAGGTTGCGCTCGATTCCGATTACGGTTTCAGGTGTGAAGAACTTGGCGT
>JALYYT010000251.1 GCA_030946285.1 Gemmatimonadota bacterium | reverse complement strand
GTCTACATCCTGATTCTCCCGGCATTCGGGGTCGTTTCCGAGGTGCTGCCGGTGTTCTCGCGCAAGCCGCTCTTCGGTTATCCCGTGATGGTGTACTCGGGCATCCTCATCGCCTTCCTCGGCTTCGGTGTCTGGGCCCACCACATGTTCGCGGTCGGCCTCGGTCCGATCGCCGATTCGGTGTTCAGCGTCACGACGATGCTGATCGCGATTCCGACCGGCGTGAAGATCTTCAACTGGATAGGCACGATCGCGCAGGGACAGTTCAAGGCCACGTCCGCATCGCTGTTCGCCGTGGGGCTGGTCTGCCTCTTCACGATTGGCGGCATCTCCGGTGTCATGCACTCGTCACCGCCGGCTGATCTACAGCAGACGGATTCGTACTTCATCGTAGCGCACTTCCATTACGTGCTCTTCGGTGGCTCGATCATGGGAATCTTCGCGGGTATCTACTACTACTTCCCGAAGATCTTCGGACGCATGATGGACGAGACAATGGGCAAGATTCACTTCTGGCTGACTTTCGTCGCGATGAACCTCACGTTCTTCCCGATGCACTTCTCCGGAATGCTGGGTATGCCGCGACGCGTGTACACCTACGATTCCGGTCAGGGCTGGGATCTGTTCAACGCGATCTCGACGTACGGAGCCTATCTCCTCGCGCTCGCGACGTTGCTCTTCATCTATAACTTCTTCAAGAGCCGGCGCAGCGGGCGCCCGGCGGGACCGAATCCGTGGGGCGCGGGCACACTCGAATGGACCATTCCCTCGCCACCGCCGCCGTATAATTTCGCGGTGCTTCCGACTGTCACGTCCCGCTATCCGCTCTGGGAAGGAAAGCAGGCCGACATCGAGAGCGCGCGCATCAATCAGCAGAGCGGCAAGACGGCCGAGGATTTCGGAATCGTTCTGCCGTACAACACAGCGAAGCCGATGCTGGCGGCGCTGTTCATGGTGATCATGTTCACGGGTCTCATCGTCGGACACTGGCTGGTCCTTTCGGGCGCCGCTGCGATGGTGCTTTCCATGTATGCCTGGTTTACCGCGCCCCTTGAACCGGAACATCATTAGGTACGGCGCGGATTCATCCGCGCCCTGCTCCGCGCTCCGGCCCTGCTCCACGTACGGCGCGGATTCATCCGCGCCCTAATCGATCTCAATGTCAGCAACCGTATCCCATCACTACACGAGCACCGGCCTCGAGAATCGCAAGATTGCGATCTGGGCCTTCATCGGCTCGGAATGCATGCTCTTCGTTTCACTCATCTCGACCTACCTCATCTACAAGGGTCGGAGCCGCGTGGGACCGTATCCACACACCCCGTGGACCGACCCGTCAACAGGCCAGACGTATCACGCGATCCTGAACATTCCGGTCACGTCGGCTTCGACCTTCGTGCTTCTGATGTCCTCGCTCGCGATGGTACTCGCCCTCGCCGCGGTGGAGAACAAGGGCAAGCCGCAGCGCACACTTGGTGACAAGATCCTCGGCAGCTCCAAGCTGTGGCTCGCCATGACCGCACTTCTCGGCCTCGGCTTCCTTGGCTTCCAGGCGTTCGAGTTCACTTCGTTCGTGCACGAGGGACTCACGATCAAGACAAACCTATTCGGCTCGTCGTTCTTTACGCTTACGGGCTTCCATGGTGCCCACGTGACGGCGGGTGTGATCTGGCTGGTGTCCATGCTGTTCATCGATTTCAAGCGCGGTCTTGGTCCTTCCGACGCGCTCAGCGTTGACATCATGGCGTTGTACTGGCACTTCGTCGACGTAGTCTGGATCGCCATCTTCACTCTCGTCTATCTCATCCGGTAATCTCGATGGACCATTCTCACTCCCCCGAGCACTCGAGCCTCACGCCCGCAGAGGAGCAGGCAGCCGGAATCGAGCACGAGCATCCAGGCTGGTCGGTTTACTGGAAGGTTGCGCTGATCCTGACGCTCATAACCGTTGCGGAAGTATGGGTGTACTACATTCCGGCCTTCGTCGCATCGCGGGCATTCCTGCCGGCGCTGCTGACCATGAGTGCCGTCAAGTTCGCGATCGTCGTCATGTTCTACATGCATCTTCGCTATGACCACAAGCTGTTCCGCACCCTGTTCACGGGACCGCTCATCGTCGCGATAATCACACTCTTCGCGCTCATGTTCCTCTTCGGACACATGAGACTGGGACACGGTGGATAATCTGTTGTTGCTGGCAGCTCTCCATCCGGTTGCAGATGTCGGGTGGACGGGCTGGTCAGTTCACTGGACTACGGTAGGCGGCATAGCGGCGCTCGCCGCTCTCTACATCTGGCGCGCATCCACGGCGAGTGACGCCGGCACGCCAAATGGACTGCAGAAGTTGTCGTTCTTCTCCGGCCTGTTCGTGATGTTCGTGTCGCTGAACGGCCCTGTGCACGACCTGAGCGACTATTACCTCTTCAGTGCGCACATGGTGCAGCACCTGTTGCTCACCCTGCTTCTTCCGCCTCTGCTCATCGGAGGCACGCCGGGATGGATGCTTCGCCCGCTCATGCGGCGGAGACTCGTACGAAAGGTTGCCGAATTCGTCACCAAGCCTGCCATGTGCTTCGTGATATTCAATCTGGTAATCGTGGTTTGGCATCTGCCGTACTTCTATAACGCGGCAATGGCGGACCACAACATCCACATCGTCGAGCACCTGATGTTCATGGCGGGTGCCGTGCTGTTCTGGTGGCCTTTCATGAGCCCGCTTCCGGAGTTACCGCGCCTCGCATATCCGGGACAGCTGCTGTACTGCTTTCTGGCAACGCTTCCGATGTCAGTGATCGCGGTATACATCACCATGGCCGACCACGTGCTCTACCCCGCCTACTCTTCCGCCCCGCGAATCTGGCACCTGACGCCAATGATGGACCAGCAGGCCGGCGGTCTCATCATGTGGATCCCGGGAAGCATCGTGTTCTATGCGCTGATGACAGTCGTCTTCTTCAAGTGGGTGGCGCGCGGCGAGATAGTCTCGCCGGCGCGCAGGTCAACTGGGTCGCGGTCAACCAGGAAGCGGTCGCAAAACCCTAGTCGTCGGTTCCTTCGAGGGCGCTGGTGAACTGGCCCTTGAGCTCGGGGTGGCGAGTCCAGATAAACGCGAACATCACAATGGCGGCGAGTATGTTCGCCACCATGATCTGATACCACGCAATCCCGCCGAGGACACTGTTGATGCTGAGCACGGCTGCCAATCCGTAGAAACCACCCTCGGCCATGACGAAGAAGACGAGGAAGCCGGCGAGGATCGCCGGCGTACGGCGAGCCTGATGCGTCACCCACACGAAGACGATCCCGATGAGGGAGAACGCAACAAAGTGGAATATCGTATAAATGATGACGTGCATCGCCACGGTGTCGGTCATGTGCGGCGTTCCCAGAAACCGGAGCAAACCACTGCCGAGCACGTTGGGAGTGAAGAAGGCCTGACGCTCGATCACGTCCACGATGAACAGCCATACTGCTATCGCAGCTCCGCTCAGTACGCCAGCGTAGATGCCTTCACGTATCGTATTGTGGTCACGGACGACCATGCATTCTCCCGTATGATATTTCGGTAATAGCTGCGCCTCAAAATTGGCTCAAATCCAGATGAACTACAATCACCCTTCATCCATATATTAGGTCTTATCATGGAGCGTGCCGCGTCCACCCGCCTGCTTTCCCTCGACGTATTCCGCGGAATGACCATCGCCGGCATGCTGCTCGTGAACAATCCAGGCACATGGGGCGCGATCTACCCGCCCCTCGAGCATGCCGCATGGAATGGCTGGACGCCGACGGACGTGATCTTCCCGTTCTTCCTGTTCATCGTCGGGGTCACTACGCATCTCTCGCTGAGCTCACGCCGCGCACGCGGCGCTACGGACAGAGCCATCGTCACGCAGATCGTTCGCCGTGGCCTCATAATCATTCTGCTGGGCTGGCTCATGGCGGGATTTCCGTACTTCCCGCTCACACGTATCACCGAGATCAGATTCGGTGGGGTTCTTCCCCGCATCGGAGTCTGCTACATCGCCGGCGCACTGCTCACCATGAAGACGACGCTCAAGCAGCAGGTGGTGATCCTCGCGGTGCTACTGTACAGCTACTGGTTCCTGCAAACTCTTGTTCCCGTACCGGGCTATCACGAGATCGGCGCGCTTCTCCTGAACCAGCCTGACGCCACACTTTCGGCATGGCTGGACCGGACCGTGCTGGGCCTGCCGCACCTGTGGGTAGGGAGCAAGACGTGGGACCCCGAGGGAATACTCTCCACGATTCCGGCGATCGGCACCGTCATACTCGGCGTCTTCACCGGGCGGTGGGTGACGAGACAGGACGTGCCGATCGAGGAGCGTTTGAACGCGCTGTTCGTGGCCGGCGCGATCGCGATGGTGGTCGGACTGATGTGGAACTGGTCGTTTCCCATAAACAAGAGCCTGTGGACCAGCTCCTACGTGATGTTCACGGGTGGGATGGCCGCCGTGACGCTGTCGGTGTGCATCTGGCTCGTTGACGTGAGGTCCATCCGCTGGTGGACGAGGCCGTTCGTGATCTACGGCATGAACCCCATCATCGCTTTCGTTGGATCCGGCGTTCTTGCGCGGATCATCTACTCGCTCGTCAAGGTATCATACGGCGGCAAGGTCGTCTCACTCGAAGCCGCCATGTACGAGGCGGCATTCGCGAGCTGGCTCGATCCTCGCAACGCCTCGCTCGCCTTCGCGATCTGCACAGTTCTCTTCTGGTTCGGGGTGCTGACCGTCCTCTATCGTCGCAAGATCTTTCTAAAGGTATAGCCTCAATCGTGGTGCTAAGAATTCGACATACGCTGCTGCTCGTGGCCGCAGTGATCATGGCAGTGCCCCTGAATGCGCAGCAGACGCACAGGAAAAAGAAGAAGGTCGCGGTTGTACAGAACCATCGCCGCAAACCTTCTCGCGCACGGTCGCCGAAGGCACAGTCGCCGATTGCCGCAGTCGCTCACTTCACGTCGCCGCGAACCCCGGCGGCGCTCGCCGGCGACCTGGGGATATTCCTCGAGCGCACGCGAAGCGGAAACTGGGGCGTCATGGTCACGTCCGTAACGCGCGGAGACACACTGTTCGCCAGAAATCCCGGCGCGGAGCTCAAGCCGGCTTCCACGATGAAGCTGTTCACGACGGGCTTGGCGTTCAACCGCTTGGGGCCAGACTATCAGTTCAGTACCACTGTACTTCGAGACGGCGCGGTCGCCGGCGACGGGACACTGCAGGGCAATATCGTGATCCGGGGCGACGGTGATCCATCGCTGTCGGGGCGCTTCATGGACGGCGGTCCCAATGCGCCCATGGCGGCACTTGCGCAGAAGGTAGTCGCGGCCGGAATCAAGCGCGTGACCGGTGACGTGATCGGCGATGCCACCGCGTTCGACGATGCGCGGATTCCCGATGGTTGGCTTTCGCGCTATCTGGGCGCGGGCTACGCCGCACGTGTAAGCGGCCTTTCGCTCAACGAAAATGTGGTGTGGGTCGCTGTGTCGCCGGGAAGCGGATCGCGCGCAAACGTCGCGCTCGAGCCAATGACCACCGTGCTGCCCGTGGTCAACAATGCGCGTACAGTTGGTGGCAGTGGTGCGAGCGTGCGTATGAGCAAGCGTTCAGACGGTACCATCACTGTAACCGGATCCATCGGCCGCAACTCGCCGACGCGGAGGTACTCGTTCGTAGTGGACGATCCGGCAATGTTCGCTGCCGGAGCATTTCGTGCGGCACTGCAGGCAGCAGGGGTGCAGGTGGGTGGAACGACGCGCCTGGCGCAGACACCTCCGCGCGCCGTGAAGGTCACCAGCATCGAGTCACCGCCGCTCGCGCGGATGGTGAGCGCGATGAATCGGGAAAGCATCAATCACTACGCGGAACTGCTCTTCCGCGACGGCGCCCGCGGACCGCAGCGGAACGTACAGGGTTCGGTAGCGAACGCGAACCACGCGATGCATCAGTTCTTCGCGAAGGTCGGAGCAGACACGACGACAATCTACAACGCCGATGGCAGTGGCCTGTCGGTGAATGACCGCATCACGGCCCGGTCGATGATACAGCTGCTCGATTACGCGCATCGTGCACCGTGGGGGCCGGAATTCCACGCGTCGCTACCCGTTGCAGGCGAGAGCGGAACACAGCGAAAGCGAATGAAGGGAAGTCCCGCTCAGGGAAACCTTCACGCGAAGACCGGAACGACTAACGACGTCATCGCACTTGCCGGCTACGTCACGGCGGTGAACGGCGAGGTCCTCGCGTTCTCGTTTCTGTACAACGGAACGGATCGCTGGACGGCTAAGTCCACGATAGACGTGATGGGCGAGACGCTGGCGAGCTTCGGCCGCGAGTGAGCCGGGGCAGCGAAGGCTGCCCACTCACGGAACCTCACTTCACTATCTACGCGATCGGGCGGATGTCTATGCCGCGCTTGCCCAGCTCGGCGATGTACTTCTCCGCATCGATGCACTCGTCGGGGGTGTGCACACCGCACGGCGATATTTTGCCGGTGGCCTGCATCTGCCCGGTGATGCTGAGCGAATACCCGGTCGTACGCATCATGGCGCTGATTCCGTGTTTTGCGTCGTAGGTGTCAACCAGCTCCCACCCGAGCTTCTTCGCCGCGCCGCCCTTGCGACCGCTCACTTCGACACGCAGCGCGACCAGATCGGGAGACTCGGGCTTCGTGAGATGAGGTCCCATCGCAGCAACCGCCACGTCACGCGGCGAGACAGACACACCCTTCACCGACACGGGCTCCAGCTCGAGCAGGCCGAGGTCGCGGATTGCCTCCATGATTTTCGCGTGACCCGGGTAGCGCAGCGTTTTGTATTCCATGGACTTGATCTTCCCTTCGTACCTGAATGGAAGCGTCGAGAGCCCACCGGCCGTGTGGAACGCTTCGAGCTCGCCTACCGGCTGCGCGAACTTCACCGGCTCGATCTCGCTGAGCGCCTTCACCTGCGCACGCTTACCGTCGCGCACGACCCACGAAAGCGTCGTGTAATAGTCGAGCACACCCTCCAGCGAGTAAACGATCTGATACTTGAGCGGACCCTCGGGATGCTGCGGAAGGCCACCGACGAAGATCTTTACCGAGTGCACTTCATCCAGCTGCGAGATGCCGTACTGCGCGAGAATCGTGTCCATGCCCGGTGCGAGTCCGCAGTCCGGAATCACCGCGCAGTTGTTCTCGCGCGCCTTCGCGTCGAGCTTCTTCTGCTCGAAGACGATGTCGGTGTTGCCGCCGAGATCGCAAAAGTGTACGCCAGCCTCTACGGCGAGTCTCGCCAGGTCCAGGTTGAAGTAGTAGGGGATCGCACTCATCACCGCGTCGCATCCGCGCATCAGTGCGCTCACCGCTTCCTCGTTGCGCACATCCAGCGGCGTCGGGATGAGCCGCGTGCCGGAGTACGGCTTCAGAAATTCGGCGATGTGATCAATGTTGATGTCACCGAGGCGGACCTCCGTCACGTCGGGGTTCTGCAGGAGATCGTAGGCACACGCCGACCCCTGAAGCCCTGCA
Source organism: Gemmatimonadota bacterium (assembly GCA_030946285.1). Taxonomy (GTDB): domain Bacteria; phylum Gemmatimonadota; class Gemmatimonadetes; order Gemmatimonadales; family Gemmatimonadaceae; genus Fen-1247. Next base: position 3,904 of record JALYYT010000251.1, on the reverse strand, counting down.
CCCAATACAAGCATCCGCATCCTGGCATTCCTCGACTGATAGGTGAACGACGACACAAAAAAGCCCCCCACGGTAAAGCGTGGGAGGCGCATATGAAGCGGCCCTCAGGACCGGCTGGGCCGATACAAGCTCAGCAGATCACCCCACGCAACACGCGGAGCGGTTCGGGGCTGCGAACAGGCTCGGGCGTTCCATTGCCGGGGTAATCGATATCGTCATCAGACTTGAATCGTACGGACAGGCGGCGCACTAGTCAACCCGATGCTGAAATCTCGTGCTAGCTCGAGCCTTGCTCATATTGTTCACCATGACCTGGCAAGACCATCTTCTTACGACGCCGGAGCAGATTGGAGCGCTCCTCGAACGCTCGAAACGAATCGCGGTGCTCGGCATCAAGCCCGATCCGTCACAACCCGCTTACTACGTCCCCGCTCACGCTCAGAAGGCCGGTTTCGAGATAGTCCCGGTGCCCGTCTACTTCCCCGATCTCAAGGAAGTTCTCGGGCAGCCAGTATTTCGAACACTCGCATCAATTCCGGGAGAGATAGACATCGTCGACGTGTTCAGGCGACCGTCCGACATACCGCAACACTTGGATGACATTCTGGCGAAGAAGGCGAAGGCCGTATGGTTTCAATTGGGGATCCGGAACGACGATGCTGCGCGGACGCTGGCTGAAGCAGGGATCGACGTTGTCCAGGACCACTGCCTGCTTGTCGAATTGAAGCGGCTCGGGCGCTAAGCAACCGAATTACGCGCGGTTGCCTTGCGCTCCTAAAATGGGACGATGGGCACCTCGCCAGTAGCGAACAGTCGATCCAGCATGAGTTCCAGCGGCAGGGATATTTCTTCCTGCCCATCGAGTACCAACCGCCGCGCTTCGTGCGACGTACCAGCGTTGATCAACGTTTCGTACACCTGAAGCCAGGTGCACCGCCCCGCGTCGACCGCGCACCGAATATCAGTGATGGTCATACCTGAATCACTGCGATTAAACGTCCGTTTCACGCATAGAAACCGTTTGCGCGCACATTGGTACGGCTTTCAGCGGTTATTGGTCTGATTTGCGAAATCTTCGCGCGCGCTTGGAACATCGCGTACGACAGCGTGCTCTCGACTATGAACGGACCGTCTGTTTCAACTCTTCCAGATGAGTGGTCCAAAGTCCATTCGCGACCATTTCCTTGCGGTGATATCCCAGCACGGTTGCACGGGTCGCAACGGACAGCAGACCGTCAATCACGAAGATGGCGCCGTAGGATACTGGGGATGCGGCAATTTCAGACAACTGGCCCCAGGTCGCCGAGCGGAGCAGATCGTACTCCCGGAACAGGGCATCAACAGGCATCCCCTGTGCGCGTCGCGATTCGCCATGGGCGCACGCGGCGGAGATCACACCGTCGACCCGCGAATCGCGTGTGGCGTCGCTCAGGGCGCAGTCTATGACCCGGGTTATCACGCTGACGAGATTATTCTGTCGCTCAGTTTCGGCAATCGCAGACCATGGGAGCTCCTGAGTCTGGCGGTCCCAGCTGACCATGATCTCCGGCACTTCAGCGAGCAGGAGTGGATAGAGGTCCACATATGGCGCAACTTCGGTCTTACGCAACCCGTGGATCCGTCGTGCCGCCTGAAGCACCGTCTCCGTCCCGCTCTGTTTTTTCTCGTCCACGATGAAATTGGGGAGGACCGTGCCGTTGGCTCTCAGTACTTCGTCGAAAGTCGTCCCCGAACGACTGGTCGAACAGGAGAAGTTCCACTCGGCTCACGAAAAGTCAAGCGCCTCAACACGACTCCCCGAGGCTCGCGTGGCCGAGGTTGGCGGAGGGCATTTCACCCTCGCGGTACCGCCACGCATCCTCGCGGGAACCATTGCTTCGCGAACGGCAGATCCCGGCTAGACGCAGACCTGGTTCCGGCCGCGCTCCTTGGCGCGATAAAGCGCGGCGTCGGCGCGCGCAAACAGATCCTCGGCGCTGTCCACGTGGGGTGACGGGAAGCAGGAAACGCCAATGGAGACGGTGACGCGAACGGTCGATGTGCGCGCCGCCTCGAAGTTGTGCTGTTCGGCGCGCTGGCGAATACGCTCCGCGAACGCGACCGCGCCCATCTCGCCCGTCTCCGGAAGCACGACGACGAATTCCTCACCGCCATACCGTGCCACCATGTCGACGCTTCGCACCGATCGCTGGAGGATCATCCCGATGCCGCGCAGAACTTCGTCGCCGACGAGATGACCGAAGGTGTCGTTGACCAGCTTGAAGTGATCCAGATCGATCATCAGCATCGTTAACGGCGAGTTGTAGCGCCGCACACGCTCCAGCTCCGCAACGAGACGTATCGTCAACGCGCGGCGGTTCAGCAGGTGAGTGAGCGGATCCGTGTGCGCGAGCGCCTCGAGCCGGGCGTTGTCCGCCTTGGTCTGCTCGATGGTGTGAGCCTGCTCGATCGCGTTCACCGCGCTCTTGATTACGGTGTCGGCGAATTCGACATCGGTTGCGGCGAGGGGATCCTGATCCACCGTTCGCCGGAGAAGAAACACCCCGGTGCGCGACTTCTCGAACGAGAACGGAATGGCGATCACGGAACGGACATTCATCTTCGTTCCATCTCTCGACCACTGCTCGCGCAGTCGCGCGTACCACGGGCTCGTCTGAAGGTCCTGTATCAGCACCGGTCGCTTCTGCTCGAGGGCGGCCGAGATCTCGGGGTAGCGATCCAGCTCTATCTCGAGGTTGGCGAGATTTGGCTGCTCGAACGCTGTCGCGACGGTGCCGCGTGCATCGCCGGCCTTGGCCAGAATGACGGACGAATGCGACAACCGGAGTGCACGGGCAAGCCGACGTGCAACCATGTGGAATATCTCCTCAGTGGAGAGATTCCCCATGACTTCGTGCATGATGTCCACGAGATGCCGCTTGCTGTCCGCCTCCTGGCGCGTGCGAAGCAGCTCGCCTTCGGCTTTGCGCAGAGCTGCGCGCAGGGCCTCGAGCTGATCATCGGCGCTGGATGCCGAGGAGAGGGAGACCTCGGGCAGTGAATCGTTCAGCGCCGAATTCCCATCGGGGGCTGCGGCTGGACCCATGTCCAGGGAGTCGCCTTGCGACGCTCCGGAGGAACCGTCCGCGGGTCCTGCCGCGCCCTCTTCTTCAGTCAGGTGCTTGTCACTCTTCGTCAGCAAGTGTTTCGACCGTCTCCTCATCCGCGGACTCTTCGCCATCCTCGGTCTTGTCTTCGGGGATGACACGAGCAACCGCAGTTACAAGATCGCCATCGTCCAGGTTCACGAGCTTCACGCCCTGCGCAATTCTTCCAGTCACACGAACCTGCGAAACAGAGGAGCGAATAATCACGCCGTGCTTCGTGATCAGCATGATCTCGTCCTCGGGCAGGACTTCCATCAATGTCACGACGTCACCGGTCTTGTCGGTGCGGTTGACGGTTATGATGCCCTTTCCACCGCGCTTCTGAACACGGTAATCATCTATGTGCGAGCACTTGCCGAGTCCCTTCTCAGTGACCACGAGAAGAGTCGCTTCGCGCTTGATGACGACCATTCCTACAACTGCGTCGTCCGGACGCAGCTCGATTCCCTTGACACCAGTGGTGTCGCGGCCCATCTCGCGTACGTCCTTTTCGTGGAAACGGACCGACAAGCCATGCTTGGTGGCGAGAACCACGTCGTTCGTGCCGCTCGTGACCTGCACATCGATCAGCTTGTCACCCGATTCGATCTTTATCGCCTTGATCCCGTTCGCTCTGGGATTGGCGTACGCCGACAGCGTGGTCTTCTTGACCGTGCCGCGGCGTGTGCAGAACAACAGAGTCTGGGATTCCCCGAACTCTCGCACGGGTACCACAGCTCTGATGAGAGTATCGGGTTGGACGTTGATCAGGTTAACGA
>JALYYT010000200.1 GCA_030946285.1 Gemmatimonadota bacterium | reverse complement strand
GTTTCAGGATAACCGTCCGGAGCGAGATGCCCCCAGAGCGGCTCGCCCAGTCGCGCGATCGCCTGGACATCTCTCTGCAGAGTATCCGGCGTCGCGTCGAGAGCGCGCAGTGCGCTTGTCGCGACCTCGAAGGGCGACTTCACCTTCGCCCTGTACGCGGCGGCCGAAAAGAATTCCGGCGATCCGATGATAGTGCGCATAACCTGGGCAATGTCGCCATCGGTCTGCGTGAACGTCGTGGCAGCGCGCTTAACAAGATCGATTGATGGCGAGTCGCTGACGAAACGGCGGCACAGCTTGAGCGCGATGAAATGCGCCGTCGCCGGACTCCGCGCGAGGATGTCCAGCAGTCGCTCACCCTCATCGAGGCCGTGACCGGCCGGAAAGTCGGATCCGAGAAACCGCTTCTGCCCCGCATCGTGGATCGCGGGATTGAAGTAGAAAGTGCCGACATGATTCGGATCCCGGATCGTCCAGCCGGTCAGAATCCGGGCGGCCTCGATCACGTCTTCCTGTGAGTACCCGCCGTCGACCCCGAGCGTGTGGAGCTCCATCAGCTCGCGGCCGTAATTCTCGTTCAGTCCCTTGCCGTGTCTGACGCTGGGTCGATACGGAGTCGGTGCGCGGACTGATGGATTACCGATACTGATGTCGCCGGCCCGGTCCACGAATATCTCGCTGCGAGCTTTCTCGTAATTCGCCTGCTGCTCCGCGTTTCTTCGGAACGCTTCCACGTCGGCGAGCGTAACGCGATCGCTGTCAGCGCGGCTGGTCCAGTTATCCAGATAATACAGCATCGCCGGAGAGTGGGCGACGGCGCCCAGCAGCGATCGGAACTTGCCGAGCGCGTGCGTCCTGACAGAATCGTCGTACTTAACGAGCATGTACCTGTCGGCGCCCTTGTCGGCGAATATCGAGAAGTGATTCTCCCAGAAATCGGTCATCACTTCGCGTAACTGCCGTTCGCTCAGAACCGCGCGCGCTACCTTTGCCTCGCGCAGCGACGCGATGATCTGATTCGAGCCCTGATTCGCAATTCGGAGTGCGGCCGTGTCCGGCATCGCGCCTCCCTGCTTGCGCAGATCAGCAGGAAGTCCGTAGATCCCCGCGAGCGTCGGCTCGCTCTGTGACAGCAGCGCGAATCCCGCGACGAACCGCTCCGCGGAGTCGTCAGCAATGGAAGCTGGCGCGAGCTGCTGCCCGATCCAGCGATTCAATCCTTGGCGGCGGACGATCTCATATTCACCAGGCTTTGGCCCGAACGTCAGTCGGTTCAGCGCCTGTCGTATCTGCTGGTCCGCAGTCATCTCGCGCGATCCATCCGCGAGCGGGACGACAGCCACCGAGGGTGCTCTTGCGCCGCCCGTCGCGCACGCCGTCGCGACCATTATGCACGCGAGGATGCGGAGCCACGCGGTGACGAAGCTCCCCGGATGATCGCGGTCGATGATTAAACCTTTCATATTCATGATTCGTGTGCGGCGATCGTAAACGGCACGGGATGAGACTCGCATCGCACCTGCCGCGTTAACGGTGCACCTTACCGTTCTTCATACCCGCAAATTCAATGATTTGCTCTGCGCTGCGCGTGTTGAAGACCTGGTCTGCCCGGAGCCAGGCCTTACGCGCCAGGGAGACTCCGAACCATGTGTGGTCGAGGCCCCGTGGCGAGTGCGCGTCCGGACCTATCTCGATGATCACCCCGCGGTCGCGCGCGATCCGGCACCAGCTCCAGTCCAGATCGAGACGTGCCGGATCCGCGTTCAGCTCGATCACCACTCCCGTGGACGCCGCCTTCTCGATTACCGCATCCAGATCCACGTCATACGGGTCGCGCTCCAGAAGCAGGCGCCCCGTCGGGTGCGCGAAGATCGTGAGTGACGGATCGTCCATCGCCGTCAGTATCCGGGCCGTCATTTCCGCGCGGCTCATGGAGAACCTGGAATGTATGGAGCCGATCACGTAATCGAACTGATTTCGCACGACTGCGTCGTAGTCGAGTGAGCCATCCGCGAGGATATCGCATTCGATCCCCTTCAATATGCGGAACGGCTTCATGCCTGCGTTGAGGCGATCGATCTCTTCATGCTGGCGCGCGATGTCGCCGGGCTTGAGTCCGCCCGCGTAGAATGCCGCCTGCGAATGGTCGGAAATGCCGAGGTAGCTCCAGCCGCGCTCGCGCGCAGCCGCGGCCATCTCGGCGATCGGGACCGCGCCATCGGAATATTCGGAGTGGCAGTGAAGTACGCCACGAATGTCGTCGCTCGAGATGAGCTCCGGAAGTCGGCCTGTCGCCGAAGCCTCGACTTCACCACGGCCCTCACGCAGCTCCGGCACGATGAATGACAGTCCAGCTGCCGTGTAGATGTCGGCTTCGGTGTGGAGAGCGACTCTCCCATCGGGCCCGCTCGCATGGTCTTCGTGAATGCTCACACCATGCGCCGCCGCGTGAGAAAGCACGGCGTTCACGTGTTCGGTGCTCCCGGTGGCACGCCAGAGGCGGACCGCGAACGAGTCGGCTTCCGCGCATGAAAGGGAAATGCGTGTATCGTCGACGAAGCCAATCTGCAGGGCGGAACCTTGGCGCTCAACGTCGATAACATCGGAACCCGTCGCGACACTATTGAGCACGTCTTCCGCTTTGGCGCTGCATTCCGCCACCAGAACGAGCTCACCTACTACATTCGCGATTCGCCTCAGCTCGCCGGCCAGTTCCACGCGTTTGATATCGGGATGTGTAGCAATCTGCTGCGCGCTTCGCTCTGCCTCCGTGCGCGCCGCACGGTACCGCAGGCGACCGGACCTGCCGCGCACAGTCATGATTCCGCTGATGATGCGCGCAACGGTCTTGTCGCCGAAACCACGCACCGCGCGTAACCGGCCGCTCATGGCCGCGGCTTCCAGATCGTCCAGAGACGCGACTCCGATTTCACGATGCAACTGAGCCGCCTTGGCGGCGGTCAGTCCGGGCACACTCGCGACATGCGTAAGCCCTTCCGGAACTGACTCGAGAAGTTTGTCGAGATAGGACGATTCTCCCGTCTCCACCAGCTCGGTGATGACGCCCAGCGTGGCGGGACCTACGCCCGGAAGCGCCGCAATCTCTCCGGATCGGAGCAGCGGCGTGATGTCGTCAGTCGTTAGCCCACGGATAGCCTCGGCCGCACCACGATACGCCCGCGCCCGGAAACGATCCACACCGTTCAGCTCCAGCAGGTTGGTGATGCGGGACAGTGTGTATGCGACGCGACGCGGGTCCACCAGTCAGTGCATCTCCGCTACAACGTTGCCAGGAGGCGCCAGTGATCCAGCGGCCGCAAGAGCTGCAGGAAGTGGCATGATCACGCTATTGCAGAACCAGCTCAGAGCAGATGTGCAACCCACTCGCCTGCGTAGTAACCGATTGCGGCGACGCCCAGCCCGACGACGAACATGTCGAACCCTGACCGGAACAGGCCACGGCCGGTGAAGATCGAACGCAGAGCTCCCACGAGAAAGTGACTTGCCATCGCCGCCGCGAAGGAGGTGACGACTGCGGCTGTACCACTCAGAAAGAAGAACGGCAGCACTGGAATGAGTGCCCCGATTGCGGTTGCTCCGCCGGTCAACCACGCCTCGCGCATGGGCGACATGTGCGGATCGCCGATCTCGAGCTCTTCCTGCACCTGCTCGCGAAGCATGCGCTCGGGGTCGTGCATGATTTCCGTCGCGAGCTTCTCCGCAACTTCGCGCTGCATTCCCTTTGCCTCGTACATCAGCGCCAGCTCGTCGCGTTCTATCTCCGGCATAAGGGCGATCTCGTCACGTTCCATCGAGATCTCATGTTCGTACACTTCCTGCTCGCTCTTTGCTGCGAGGTATCCGCTCGCTCCCATGGACAGCGAGTCGGCAATGAGACCAGCAACACCGGCGACGATTACCATGTGCTGCGGCGACGCTGTCGCAGCGCCGAGAACACCGGCAACGAGCCCGAAGTTGGCGGTGAGTCCGTCGTTGAATCCGTAGACCGTGTTCCGTAGAAAGCCGCCCGATTCATTCTGGTGCCATGGCTCTTCGCTCGTACCGGTAATCGCCGACAGTTGGGTTGCATGTTCGGCCGACTCCTTCGCGAGCAGCAGCGCCTCCGACCCGCCCGGTGCTCCCCGAGGAGTCGAACGGTGCATGTCCATGTAACCCTTCACCTCGCGGCCTTCCTCCGCGAGCAGCATCGGAATCAGAAAGCCGGGTCCGAACATCTTTCCGGCAACGGCCAGGAGTCGTGTTCGCGCAGTGGGGCGGAAGGGACCAACCGAGCCACCATTCTGGGCGATCAGCTTGGCCCAGATGTCGAGGTGTCTCGTCTCTACTTCGGAAAGCCGTCGGAAGACGTCGCTCTTGTGCGGATCCTTCTCCAGACGCGAAAGAATGTCATACAGGTAAGCGGCGTCTGCCTCGTCCTGCCAGTGGTGGCGAAAAGTCTCGACGTCTGCTGGGCCATGTGCCGGTTTTGAACCACCGGGCGGAGGAACGATGGGCTGTACGCTCTGGGTCATTCGGTAATATCACCCGTTGCGGGGGGATTTTCGATGCCCCGGGAAATTACCTCGAAACTGTCGCCGGTCAGGTCACGGCGAACGAACCGGGCGTCAGCCTCAGTTCGGAACGCAGCCGTCTACTTTCTTGGTATCGAGATGGAGCGTACACGTCACGTTTCCGCTCCTGATGCTGACGTTGGCCGTTCCATTGAACGTCGTGATCACGCGGCGTGAAACAGATCGGCTTTCCGTCGCCTTGCCGACTGAGGTCGCCGTGTAGTTGGCGACGCGGACCATTTCACCGGAAAGCGGATAGGTGCCGGGCGTGCGTGGCTGCCGGTAAACGACGTTTCGCATGGAGTCCACTTCTGCGCCCACGTAATGCCGGGAAACTGTGGCTGTGTGGTAATCCGTCGTGTCCGCACTACGGCCAACGCCATTCCACGTCCGCGTGACTTCCTTGCCGCTCAGCCCCGTGAGTATCTGCTCCTGGCGGCGGTGGGTCATTCCTGTCATCGTGGAGCCATCGCCAACGGGCCCGTCGAGCTGTGAATTATAGATGATCTTTTCAGTCGTCGTGCCGTTGTACGCGGGCATCGGGTTGCCAGAGGCGTCGAAGTACGCGTACGACATTATCAACGTCTGTCCCTTTGCGTTGACGAATGGCGCGCAGTTCCACGTCGCGGTCTTTGCCGTGAGCGTGCATGTCGGTCTTGTCGCAGCTGGAGTTGCAGATCCGCCCGGGGTCTGCCCGTCAGCCACCGGACCGATCTGGCCGAGAGTGTTAAAGCTTGGCGATATGCCCAGGTTGCCCAGGAAAGTGCCCTGCTCCTCAAGCGAGGTAGCTGCGGCCATCCCGGCGGGTCCAGCGACATCTGCGCTCACCTGGGCATCGGTAAGCACCGTTCCTGGCGGGACGTATGCGCGGTCGCTGCTGCAGCCAGCTCCAGCCGCGATGATGCCGAAAATGCAGATCGATCTGAGTCGCATCGCGTCAACTGCTCCGGAAAGTGACCTGCGCCAATGTTCGGTTCCCTAGTCAGACTTGCAGCAACGTATAAATATGCCACACTGTAGCGTTTCTAGCCATTCCACTCTTTTTGTGCAGCAGCTGGTCACCGGCGGAGCAAGCGACAGGGTAATTCGGTCACGATGACCGTTATCCGCTATCTGTTACGCGGATCTTCCCGCTGCCTGTTGGCCTGAAGCCACGGAGCAATTGACAATGCAAACGTTATTCCATGTCTACCGGTTGGGCTCCTGACCACGGGATAAAATGCGTCGAGTCTGAGAGTGCCGGAGTTCTGCGCCCCGGGGATCAGGCGCAGGCCGGCACCCACGGCCACCACTGCATAGTGATCGTGCTGTGAACGGGCAGACGCAGTCCGGTAGGACGCAGCCGTGAACATCGCCGCATCCAGGTTGAAGGCATGGATCGGCGATCGCACATGCGTGGCACGCTCGACTTCCGCAGCAGCTGCATTCTCGCTGAGCCGAAACAACTCCGGAACGAGCGAAAGGGTCGGGTCGTAAGTCGCGAGTGCGCGGACATCCGGATCGGGATTCACGAGCTTCTCACCAGACACGTGAATCGTGTAGAGGGTGCTCCCGTGACGCGTGTACGACGAAAAAAGCGCTCGAGTACTCGCAGCGTCGAAGTTGTTTCGGCTACCGATGCGATAACCCGATGCCCAGAAGTCCATCGTTTCCAGCTTCTGAACTCCCGGTACCCACATCCTCCCCACCCAGATACTGCCAAATGCAGCCGCGTGCCGGCTGACATCTTCGCGACCGAAACTCAGCAAACCCTCTGTTTCGAACCCTCTCGGCACGTCTATCAACAGGTGGCGTTGGGCCATCCATCCCACTGTGTCGTACTCGGCTGCGCGTCTCCCGATGCCGACGGTCCCGCCGTGAAAACGGCGCTCGACGAGCTTGGGTCCAACGGTGAGCGACTTGTCCGGTGCATTCAGAAATGCACGCTCTAAATCGATCCCGAAAAGAATGGAATTCGCATGCTCGCCGACATTGCCAATGCGATGCCCCACCACGAAGAACGCTCCTTCACGGTGGAATGCCTGTGAAACCAGCACCGTCGTTCCGCCGAATGCCTGTGCCCGCTCGGTATCACGCCGGTACCGGGAGATCGAAAGGGCATACCGCCAGACGTTCGTCACGCTCTGTTCGGAGTTGCGAAGGCGCACCCTTATCTCGTCGCCGTCTCCGTACTCGGCCAGCCGGAGCCTGAGATAGATTGGCAGGTTCAGAAGGAAAGGGTCGGTGTAGCCCAGCGCACCGCCAAGCCGCCCTTCGCGCGCGGCGAGCGAGATGTTGCCCGCTTTGCCGGTCCCGAGAAAATTCCGCTCCTCGAGCCCAGCATACGACGAGTTGGATTGCGCCGAAAAGCTCGGGTTCAGACTCCAGGTGTCGGTGGTCGAGAGCGTAAGCGCGACGGTGCTGTCCGTTCCGCAGCGAACGCCCGTCAGTGAAGGCGCTCCGATGTAAGCGCGCTGGCGAAGGCGTCGCATGGCTTCGCCCACGACCAGTGTGTCGACAGTGTCGCCCGGAGCAACCGGAAAATCGCGAAGAATGGTCTGAGGGCGCGTCGTGCGATGCAGGTGCGAGACCAGCTTTCCTGCGGGTCCGGGAAGTTCCGCAGGAGGGTGTGTTGCGGCGGTCACACTGCTCACTCTCAATCCTGAAAGCGAGCCACCGTTGGCCATTGAAACCGTGGTATCGCAGCGGCCGGGCTGGAATGGCGCTTGCTGGGTTGCCTGCGGTTGCTGCGACCTGGCCATCACCGCACCGCCGACGAAGCCGCAGCCAGCCAGGAGCGCAAAGCGCGTGAGTGCCAAATGTGCGTGCCTCATGACCGTTGAAACCTCAACGCTCGCGCACGTCTTCGCTAGAGCCTCCGCCTGGCTCGGCGGGTCGAATCGCGCTTGCGCATTTCGGCCCGAAGTGCGTCGAGCTTCACCTGCTGGTCGGGGGTGAGCACAAGGCGAAGCTGATCCTGCGTGCTGTCGCTGATCTTGCGGGCGATCGCGTCCACGGAGTCCATGGTCGGTCGGAGCGGACGGTAGAGCGCGGACATCTTCTTTCGCTGAACGTCCATCAGCGAGTCAACGACTTTTCGCTGTGCGGGGGTCAGGCCCCAGTCCGCCGCGGTGCGATCCCAGAATGTGCGCGAATCCACCGGGCCACCGAACGGAGCCGCCGGGCGAAGTGCCCGGTCGCCGGCCACTCCGATCGCGGCGCCGGCGATGAACACTCCAATGACGACGAGCGCCGCTGCCAGCTTGGTATGCTGCATGTGCCTGCTAGTGCGAGATCACGTCGCGAAAGGTCGCGCCGCGCGTGTCAGGTCCGTCACGCTCGCTGAGGGCGCCAGCCGGCACGCTTATCTGTTCGGTGATGCTCGGTTGCGTTGCGGTTTCATATGCCGTGCGCGTTTCCTGAGTGTGCGCCTGCAGCAGAAGCGCGCCGACGACGGTGGCGACAATTATTGCCGCAGCGGCGACGAGACCGCTGCGCGCCCAGCTGCCGACCACCATCCACCAGCGTCCATTCGCCGCTTCGGTTATACGCGACATGATGCGCGACTCGAGCACGCCCCAATAGGCGTCGCCGGAAGGGGGTGCGTAAATGTCTCGCGCAGCCGCGAGCACCGGAACGGGCAGTGGTTCATCGAACTGCAATTCGTTGTCGGTCATTGGTCGTTCCTCAAGTCTCGCAACAGAACTCTCAATCTCTGACGTGCATGGTGCAGATCAGATCGCGCTGTTCCTTCGGGAATTCCGAGCGTCGTGCCGATCTCGGAATGCGCGAACCCTTCTATGTCATGCAACACCAGTACCGATCGCATCCGCTCAGGCAACTGCGCCATCGCTTCCCCCAGACGCCTGCGCAACTCGTCGGCCTCGGCAGGATCGCGGAAGCTGCCCGCGAGTGACTCGTGCAACTCGTCCGTGGTGCGCACTTTTCTGCGCCGCGCCAGATCCAGAGCCGCGTTCGCAACGATACGGTTCAGCCAGGGTCCGAAGGACTGGTCGAGATTGAACCTGTCGAGGGCCTGGTAGGCTCGCACGAACGCTTCCTGAACCGCGTCCTCAGCGTCTTCATGCACAGTGACGATTGCCCTTGCCACCGCGTAAGCACGCTTCGAATGCAGCCGGACGAGCATACCGAAAGCAACCTGATCGCCCTGCTGGGCGGCTGCCGTGAGGGTGCGCTCGTCAGGAGGATTACGCGACAGGTCTGCCACGCGTTGAACGGAAGGACCGGGGGCATGGGGCACCGCCGGGTAATCTATACAAGGACGCGATCACCGCCCCCGCCGGAATACCGCGGCGAGGGGCTAGTGAGCGTCGTCGCGACTGTGACGAGCGTTGCCGCGCCCAAGCTTCGCAGCATGTGCGGCACCGGGAAGCGCGACCAGTCAACGCGGCGGCGGCGAGCAGCGCTCCGATCCCACGGGCGCTGGCAGTGCCGTCGTTGCCACTATCTAACTATCTGGTTGAAACGTGAACGTTGACTGAGAGGCCGGGACGGAGAGGATGATTCGGGCACGCCTTCGTCACGGCGATGCGGATCGGCACGCGCTGAACCACCTTCGTGAAGTTTCCGGTGGCGTTGTCCGGTGGCAGCAGTGCGAACTTGGCGCCTGTAGCACCGCTCAGACTTTCAACCTTGCCTTCGGCCGTGCAGCGCCCGTAGGCATCAACGTCGAACTCAACGGGCTGTCCGACCTTGATGTCGTTCAACTGCGTTTCCTTGAAGTTCGCCGTCACCCACACGCCGGTGTCGGCGACGATGCTCATCACCGGCTGGCCGGCCGCAACCAGCTGGCCGACTTCCACCTGCTTTCGCGCTATCAGGCCGCTCGCCGGGGCGGTGATCTTCGAGTAGCTGAGCTGAAGCTTCGCATTGTCGAGCGCGGCCTGCGCGGCGCTGGTTCGCGCCTCGGCCACACGTACTCCGGCCTGCGCTGTCGATATCTGCGCGCCGGCGGTCGTCACTTGCCGCTGCGCAGCCAGCACCTGTGCCTGCGCCGCCGTAGCGGCCGCCTGTGCCGCGTCCAGCTGCTGCCGTGACACGATCTGCTTGGCTGCAAGGTCCTTCATGCGTGCGAGATTGGCCTGCGCATTCGTGTTCGCAGCCTGCGCTGAGAGGACTTGTGCGTCGAGCTGCGATCGCTGGCCTGACGCCGTCGCGACCTGCGCTTCCGCCTGTCCGGTTGTCGAACTCGTACCGCCGATTCCCTCGGCCGCGGCCAGATCCGCCTGCGCTGATTCAACCCTTACCCGGTACTCCGCGTCGTCGAGTGTCACGAGAATCTGGTTCTCGGTCACGTGTTGGTTCTCGTCCGCGGCGACGCTCGTCACGTACCCGCCCACCTTGGCGAGAACAGGAATGATGTGTCCGTCCACCTGCGCATCATCGGTGCTTTCGTGGGCCCGTGAATAACTCCACGTCCTGAAACCCCAGATAGCCGCGACCACGGCGACAACTATCACGATCGGGATGAGAAACTTTCGCTTACCGCTGGTTTCGCTTGCCATTGTTTACGAGAGAAGGAGTGCTCAGGGAAGTGTTGTAATGAGGCCCTGCGCGCGCGCGAGCGCGACGCGGGCTGTCTGGAAATTGGTTTCCGCATCGATGACCGCGGTCCGCGCGGTCGTCAGCTGAAGCAGTGCGGTGATGACGTCAGCGTTACCGGCGACGCCGGCGCGAAAGCGCTCACGCGCCTGCGATACTTCCTGGTCTGCCAGCCGAAGCTGCTCGCGTGTGGCATTCACCTGCTGCTGCGCCGAACGCAGATCGAGCAGCGCGGAGCTCACGTCGGCCGAAGCCTGCTGCTCCAGGTCCCGCTGGTGAATCTCCGCCTCGCGAACCACGCCCTGCTGCTCCTGTACCCGCCCGGAGCGGCGGAAGCCATCCAGAATCGGGACCGAAACCTCGACTCCGTACTGATATGTGCTCAGCATGTGATGCACTGACAGCCCGTTGACGCCGTCGTCACCCACGAGTGAGACGCTGGGCAGCCACTCGGCGCGAATCGCACTTACGCCCTGCCTTGCAGCCGCGATTCGCGCTTCTGCGGCACGCAGATCTGGCCTGTGCTCGAGTGCGCTCTGTACTGCCGCCGTCTCGTCGGTCGTGATCGAAGTAGTGTCCATCCCGCCAAGGGAATCGGAAAAAACCATCGGCGTTCGAACTGGCACGTTGATCGCACGGGCGAAGGCGATGAGCGAGCGGTCGCGTGCAGCACGGGAGTTGATCAGCCCCGCACGAGTCTGCGCCAGCTGTGCCTGAGCACGCGTGACGTCGAGTGCGACCCCCGTACCGGCGTCGAGCTGCGCCTGCGCCACAGTCACGAGATCTGCTGCCAGGGCACTGTCCGCCCCTTTTGCACGAAACTCGTCTTCTGCGCGGAGCGCCTGAACGTAAGCGAGTGCGGCCTGCGCGCCTGCCTGTTCGGATGCGACGGTTGCTTCAGCGCTCGATGCCTTCACCGCGGCACCGGCTGCGCGAACCCGCGCGAACGCGCCGAGGTTGAAAAGCGGAGCCGCGGCACTAGCGCGAAGGTCCAGGTTATGGAACGGACCTATGATCTGGCCGTTCGGGTTGAGCCCGGGCAGGGAAAAGCCGAACGACGCGGTGTTGACGGTGCGGGTGAACTGAAACGCCGAACCGTTCAGCGATGGCAACAGATCGGCGCGGCTCTGCTGCAGGCGAGCGCGTGCCTCCGCGACTCGGACGAGCGCCGTCTGCGCCGGCGCGCTGTTGCGCGCAGCCAGCCTTGCCGCCTCGCCGATGGTGAGCCGGGTGGGCGAAGTACTCATCGTCGCGTCCTGCGCCACCAGCGGTGTTGTCGCGGCCATGAACGCGACGCATGTCGCCAGCGCAAGCCGCTTCCGCGGTCTGGAAGTGTCTTTCATTCTTGAATTCACGCGCGGAGCGCGGAGAGGTAGAAGTCGACCATTTCGGTGTAGATTTGTTCGTCCGACTTGTCGCGAAGATGCGGGAAGAACTTGCGCTTGCAGCACCACATCGCGCTGGTGCTGAACAGCGATATGAGCATGCGCCCGGAAACAGTGGGATCGAGCGCGCGAAATTCGCCTCGGGCTGAGCCACGCGCGAGAATGCCGGCGATGAGTTTCTGCGCGCGCACGATCACTTCCGCGCTGTAGAACTCCACCAGGTCCGGGAAGTGGTGCAGCTCGCTCACGACGACACGGTAGATCACGTTGAACGCCGGCGTGCGTACGAACTCCCAGTACTGCTCCATGAATGTGAGGAGCTGATCCCTGGCCGATCCGTCACTGGGAATTCCCTCGCCGGCTACGATCGCCTCCACGACGGTCGAGCGGACCATTTCGCGGAAAAGCGCTTCCTTGTTGGGGAAGTAGAGGTAGATCGTTCCCTTGGACACGCCCGCGCGCTTTGCGATGTCCTCCAGCCGCGCGCCGGCGAGGCCGTGCTCGCCGAACACCTCGAGCGCTGCCTTCAGAATCTGTTGCGGACGTTCTTCCGGGAGCCGTCGCCATCTCGGCTCCGAAACTTCGATGTTCATGCCGGGGACTTGAGTATATAACTGACTGGTCAGTAATATACGCCGCCCTTTCGGAAGCGTCAACGCCTGCTGGAAGCCCGTTTCGGTGGGGGGTTTCCCATCTCCAGAATCCGTTCCCACTCCGCGGCGCGGACCGGCTGGACAGAGAGCCGGCTCCCCTTCCGAAGCAGCTCCATTTTCTCCAGTTCCCGGACGTGGCGAAGCCCTGGAAGGTCAAGGAACCGGCTGAACGCCTTCCCGGCGCGAATGTCCATCATATACCAGATCGGATCAGATTCGCTGCTCTTTGCATCGTAGTGCTCGTCCGACGGGTCCCAGGCGGTGAAATCGGGATAGGCTCCGCGCACGATCTCGGCCGTACCAAATATTCCCGCCGGATCGGCGCCGGAATGATAGAACAGAACTCCGTCGCCCTTCTTCATGTCGTCGCGGATGAAGTTCCGGGCCTGATAGTTCCTTACGCCGCTCCAGAAGGTTGTATGGCCCGGCGAAGCGACGAGATCGTCATATGAGAAGCAGCCGGGCTCGGACTTGAGAAGCCAGTAGCGACGTTCTGTGGGTTTTGGCATCGATGCAGTGGGCAATGTTGGGGCGTGAACCAAATCTACCCGGCGTCTCGGCGCTTCAAGGGGATCGCCTCCGTCGGCGCGCCGTGAAGCAGCGTGTCAGGTTCGCGGCGACCGGCCGAACGCGGAAAGAATCGATTGCTGAGGTGTAACATGTGTGCAGGATCCGACATTACGGCCGCGAACTCTCGTCTCGGCGGCTGTAACGTCGCGTGGTAGATTCTCCGCAACGACCGCAACCTCATGTATCGAATCTCAAGTCATCGTTCCCTCATCGCAGGCGTCGCATCGCTCTGGCTGCCCATGCCGGCCTTGTTCCCGCAGCAGCCAGCTGTGCGGCTGGTGGCGTCGGAGCGACTCGTTCCCGACTCCGCCACGCCGCGTTCGCCGGTATTCGCTCCCTTCAAAGCGGGCAATCGCTACTTCGACATGGATCAGGCAGGGACCCTGCGCGTCAGGGACGGCGAGCACGGCGTAGCGCGGCCCCTGCTTCCTTCGCGCAACACCGCCGTTGTAGCGCCATCCCACGAAGGGCGGTACATCGCGTATGCGGATGGTCAGCCACGCGCGCCGTACTACGACGTGAGAGTGCGCGACGTGCAGACCGGCCGCGACCTTCCCGACGTACTTCATCACGCGCGGATCTCCGCTGCTCCCTGGTCCCACGACCAGAAGGGATTTCTCTACATCCGCCAGGATACCACCGACGGACGGGAGCGGGTGTACTATCACGGCCTCGGACGGAGCGCTGCGAATGACGCGCTGATCCTCTCGCAGTTCGATCATCCCGAATGGCGCTACGCAGCGCGCGTGAGCGACGACGGCCATTACGCCGTTTTCACGATCTCCTATCCAGCGGACGATCACACTCGCATCTATTTCATCGATCTCGACGATCCGGACAAACCGAACTTCGGCGCGCCGGTGGTGAAGCTGGCCCAGACGTTCAACGCGCGGTACGAGTTCGTTGACAACGCCGGATCGTATTTCTTCCTGCAGACCGATCTCGATGCGCCGCGTGGCAGGATCGTTCTCGCCAATACCGATCTGATCCGGGAGTCGCGCTGGCCATCGGTGATACCGGAGTCGAGTGATACCCTGCTGTTCGCCCGTACCGCCGGCGAAGAGTTCCTCGTGGCAGTGTATCGCTCCGCGACCGGCGGCACGGTCGCAAGACTTTTCGGGCCGGAAGACCCGGCGGTTCTTCGCACGGAGATGAGGAACAGGCTGGATTCGCTCAACAAGGCGCGTGCGCGAGACGGCGAGCAGCGTTCGAATCGCAGCATGTCACCACGCGGACTGATGGGCAATGGCCCGCTCATCCGGCTCCAGCCGCGCCAGAATCTTCCTGTGCCCGCGGGCGCGTCCATCGCCGCGATGAACTCTGTCGCCGATGATGAGCAACTCTTCTATACGGTTCGGTTGTCAAATGGTACGTTGCAGTCCTATCAGTTCGACGTGAAGAACGGACGCAATGAGCCATACCCGGCTACTGTAATTCCCTGACCGAAAAACGATGGCGCTGATCTCGATCCTTGCAACGTTCGCCCTCGGTGTCCGGTACATAGTGGCCGCGGTCGCTACCTGCCTGGGCGTACTGTTCCTTCTCGACTGGCTCGTCCGCACGCGGCGCATCAATCCATTTCACCCCGTGGCGCGAGCGATTCGACGTATGGTGGATCCGATCGTCGCGCCCGTCGAGCGTCGCATCGTCCGCGCCGGCGGCCTTCCCAGCTCGGCGCCAATCTGGGCGCTCGTGGGAGTGATCATCGGCGGCATAGTACTGGTCAGCGGTCTCGATTTCATCGTGCAGAGCCTGGCAGCGATGCTCATGGCTGTGGCGTCGGGGCCGGCGGGCATTTTCGCGCTGCTCGTGCGCCTCACGTTCGGCCTGCTGCGACTCGCACTTATCATAGTGGTGGTCGTCTCATGGCTTCCCATCTCGCCCTTCTCGTCATGGGTTCGGTGGGCCTTCTCACTCACGGAGCCGTTTCTTCGCCCGCTTCGGGAGATGCTGCCGCGTGTCGGGATGTTCGATATCTCCCCAATCGTCGCCTACTTCCTTCTTGGAATGCTCCAGTGGGCATTCCTGAGGATGGTCGGAATGTGAGTTGTATCCGTCCATCCGGCTGATCGGATGGATTGCCCCTTGTCGATCGCGACCGAGAGGGGTATCGTTCTGACAACGGTTCTCGTGGCGATTTCAGGCAAATTGCGGCCACGTAAAACATTCGCTAAAGCGCTACTCGGGCCCGGCGCTTCATGCCGGGCTTTTTTTGTCCAAGGTGCATGACGACTCAGCAAAGCTCTCTCCGCTCAGCATATCTCGACGCCCTCGCCGAACGCGTACTCGTGTACGATGGTGCTATGGGTACGAACATCCAGCGCTTTCATCTCGGTCCGGAAGACTTCGGCGGCACATCACTCGAAGGTTGCAACGACAACCTGGTGCTGACCCGTCCGGACGTCATCCAGGCGATCCACGAGTCCTTCCTGGAAGTCGGATGCGACGTCGTGGAGACGTGCACGTTCCAGTCAACGCCTCGCAGGCTCGAGGAATGGGGGCTCATCGGGGTGGCGCACGAGCTGAACGTGAAGGCGGCCCGCCTCGCTCGCGCAGCGTGTGCGATGTACGAGACGCCGGATCGCCCGCGTTTCGTCGCCGGCTCGATGGGTCCCACGGGAATGCTTCCGTCGAGCACCGATCCGGTGCTGTCGAACGTGACGTTCAGTGAACTCGCGGAGAATTATCGTGCGCAGGCCGCTGCCCTCATCGAAGGTGGCGTGGATGTCCTGCTCGTCGAGACATCGCAGGACATACTCGAGGTCAAGGCTGCCGTAGCCGGCATAGAGCGCGCATTCGCTGAGTGCGGCAGGCGAGTCGCGCTGCAGGTGCAGGTCACGCTGGATGTGAGTGGACGCATGCTGCTCGGTACCGACATCGCTAGCGCGATGACGACTCTCGAGTCGCTGCAGGTTGATGTGATCGGTCTCAACTGCTCGACTGGCCCCGAGCACATGCGCGAGCCCATTCGCTTTCTCGCCGAGAATGCGACACTGCCGCTATCCGTAATTCCGAACGCTGGACTCCCGCTGAACACCGGCACGGGCGACGCGATCTACCCGCTGGAACCCGCGCCCATGGCGCAGGCGCTGGGCGAGTTCGTGCGCGACTTCGGAGTTCGCGTGGTGGGCGGCTGCTGCGGAACGACGCCTGAACATCTCGCGGCCATCGTAGCTCGCGTCAACGAGCTGCGCACCGACAGCGAAACACGCGCCGCGAAGGATCGCACGGAACCGAAGCTCCCGATGGTGTCGTCCGCCATGCGTGCGACTTCACTGCGACAGACGCCGGCGCCGCTCATTGTGGGAGAGCGCGTAAATGCCCAGGGGTCGCGCAAGGTCAAGCGATTCCTGCTCGCCGATGATTACGAGGCGATAGTGGAGGTCGGCCGCGAGCAGGTGGATTCGGGGGCGCATGTTCTTGACGTCTGTGTTGCCGTTACGGAACGTGCGGACGAGGCGGAGCAGATGTCGAAAGTGGTGAAGCTGCTGTCAATGGGAGTGGAAGCGCCACTCATGATCGATTCCACTGAAGCCGGCGTCATCGAAGCCGCCCTCGAGCACGTTCCCGGCCGCGCGATCGTCAACTCCATCAACATGGAGAACGGACGCGTGCGCATAGACAGCGTCGTTCCTCTCGTGAAGAAGCACGGCGCTGCAGTCGTGGCACTCACGATCGACGAGATCGGAATGGCCAAGACACGCCAACGAAAGCTGGAAGTCGCTCGAAAGATCTACGACATCGTCGTGGGTGAATACGGGCTCGCACCCGAAGATCTGCTGTACGACGCACTCACATTCACCCTCGCGACCGGCGACGAAGAATGGATTGATTCGGCTGCGGAAACGATCGAAGGAATTCGCCTGATCAAGCGCGAGCTTCCAGGAGTGGGTACCATCCTCGGCGTCTCGAACGTTTCCTTCGGGCTGACTCTCGAAGCGCGCTCGGTGCTGAACTCCGTGTTCCTGCATCACTGCGTGCAAGCCGGACTCGATGCGGCAATCGTGAACCCGGCGCACATCAGGCCGTACACGGAGATATCGGAAGCGGAGCGCGCACTTGCCGACGACATGGTCTTCAATCGTCGGCCCGACGCGCTCCAGCGCTTCATCGAATACTTCTCCGCGACGCCGGAGTCTGGCGCGTCGTCGCAGAATGCGAAGGAAGACCCGACTGCGGGGATGACGGCCGACGAGAAGATCCACTGGATGGTACTTCACAGGAAGAAGGAGGGGATCGAGGATGCACTGGACGCGGCCGAGGTCCGGCAGGATCCTGTTCGCGTACTGAACGGAGTACTTCTACCGGCCATGAAGGACGTGGGCGACAAGTTCGGAGCGGGCGAGCTGATCCTGCCGTTCGTGCTTCAGTCTGCAGAGGTGATGAAGAAGGCCGTGCAGCATCTGGAGAAGTTCCTCGAGAAGAGCGAGGGATACACCAAGGGCCGCGTGGTTCTCGCGACTGTCTACGGAGACGTGCACGACATCGGGAAGTCGCTGGTGAACACGATCCTTTCGAACAACGGGTACACGGTGTTCGACCTGGGCAAGCAGGTTCCCGTGAACACGATCATCGAGAAGGCAATCGAAGTGAACGCTGACGCGATCGGCCTGAGCGCGCTGCTCGTTTCGACATCCAAGCAGATGCCGCTCTGCGTGCAGGAGCTGGACAAGCGCGGAATCCACATCCCGGTGATGATTGGCGGTGCCGCGATAAATCGGCGCTTCGGACGTCGTGCGATGTTCGTGGAGGGAGAGCGCGCTTACGATTCCGGCGTGTTCTACTGCAAGGATGCTTTCGAAGGACTGGACACGATGGACATCCTGCAGGACGAAAAACGTCGCGGACCGTTCGTGGAGAAGTTGATGAGCGACGCGCGCAGCGACGTCTTTCTCAACACGCAGGTAGGGAAGGACACGTCGTCGGGCACCGATTCGACCGAGCGCAGCGATGTTGCAGCCGACAACCCCGTCCCCAAGCCCCCGTTCTGGGGGACACGCGTGCTGCGCGATATTCCTCTCGATGAGGTTTTCGAGCTGCTGGATCTCGACGAGCTGTATCGGCTGCAGTGGGGCGCGCGCGGCTCAGGTGAGCAGTACGATCGCATGGTGCGCGACGAATTCGAGCCGGTGCTGGAGCGTTTGAAGGCCGATGCGAAGGCGGCCGGATGGCTCCGGCCAGAAGTGGTATACGGCTACTTTCCGGTGCAGTC
>JALYYT010000188.1 GCA_030946285.1 Gemmatimonadota bacterium | reverse complement strand
TCGCGAGTGATGTCTCAACAACAGTCTGCGCGGGACTCGTCGGGCGCTCCGGCTGGCGTGCAGCTCTTTTCCGCTCGCGATGCGACGATCGCTGGCGCGTTCGTCGTGGCGACTGCTGCGGCTCTGCCCTTCGACCGGCATATCGCCATTGAGTTGCAGCGATCTTCGCTGCAGAACAATCAGTTTCTCAGTCACACGGCCACGACTTTCCGTCTGATTTCTCAGCCTGGTGCGATCGGGCTCGGCGCACTCACCTACGTCATTGGCCGTGCGGACAACTCTCCGCGTGCGGCCGAGGTGGGGCTCCGGACGCTCGAATCGATTGGCGCTGCGGGAGTGGTGGGCGTGCTAATCAAGGGAGTAGTTGGTCGCGCTCGCCCATACGTCGTCGCGGACAGCAACTCGCACGACCTGCACTTCGGCCGTGGGTTCCACGACGACGGCTACACATCGTTTCCATCCGGCCATACTCTGGTCGCGTTTGCAGCCGCGTCGGCGGCAGGCGAAGAGATCGGTTATCTCTGGCCGCACTCGTCGTCACTCATCACTCCGGCGCTGTTCACCGGTGCGACGCTCGCGGCGCTGTCACGCGTCTACAATGACAAACACTGGGCCAGCGATGTCATAGCGGGCGCCGGCGTTGGTACCGTCATCGCTCGCGGTGTCGTGCGGTACGGGCGCATGCATCCGCACAACAAGCTGGACCGCCTGCTCCTCCCGAATGCCGTGATGCCCGCGCCCGACGGCTCGATGGCGCTCGTATGGTCCCGCCCGTGGTAACCGCCGGCTATCGCAGATTGACGAGCGCGAACGTCAGCTCGTCCGCGAGCTCGGCGATCTGCTTGTCGGTCGGGCGATAGCCGTGACTTCCCTGCGTCTCCACGCGGACCATCACCGGCCTGGCGCAACCCTGCGCAGCCTGTAGCGTCGCGATGTACTTGAATGTGTGGCTCGGGACTACTCTGTCGTCGTGATCGGCCGTCGTCCCAAGTGTCGCCGGATAGCAGATGCCCGGCTTGATGTTCTGCAGCGGCGAATAGCGGTACAGATACGGAAACATCGTGGAATCGAACGATGAGCCGTATTCCGTCGTCCAGCCTGCGCCGCCAGTGAACCTGTCGTACCGTAGCATGTCCATCACCCCCACCGCCGGCAAGGCAACGGCGAACAGATCGGGCCGCTGATTGCTCACTGCTCCGATGAGCAGCCCACCATTAGAGCCACCCTGTATCACCAGCTTGCTCGGCGAAGTGTACCGCTGCCTCACCAGGTACTCGGCTGCACCAATAAAGTCATCGAACACGTTCTGCTTGTTCTCGCGCATCCCCGCCCTGTGCCACGACTCGCCATACTCAGCGCCGCCCCTCAGATTCGCCGTTACGTACACGCCACCGCGCTCAATCCAGGCCGGAATGGTGGGCGAGAAGAATGGCTGCAGACTCACGTCGAAGCCGCCGTACGCGTACAGCAAGGTGGGGTGCGATCCGTCCAGAACGGTGCCACGCTTCATGGTGACGAAGAGTGGAATTCTGGTTCCGTCCTTTGATGTCGAGAACAGTTGCCGCGTGTCGTACTTGCTCGGATCGAATGTGAGCCGTGACGGGTCAAACGGCCTCGACTCGCGAGTCGTCACGTTGAATGCGAACACGGCTGCAGGCGAGAGCGGCGACGCGAAACTGTAATACATGACTCGGGAATCATTCCGTCCGGATTGCGACTCCACCGCGCCAACGCCCGGCAGCGGAATGGCACCGACGCCACGTCCATCCACCTCGAACAGCCGAACTATACTCTTCACATCCTCCAGATAGTCCAGCGCGATGCGTCCGCCCGTCATCAACGCTGATTCTATCGCGTACCTGGACTCCGGTATCACTGTCCGCATGTTCACGCGCATGTTCGCGCGAAGTGGCGCTTTGAGATCGAGAGACACCACGCGCCGATGCGGTGATTGTGCATCAGTCAGGAGATACACAGTAGAGCCGACGTTGTCGATTACCTGATACTGCGCAACGTCCTCGTTGACGATGGGAGTTATCGGCGCGCTCACGTTCGGGTGCATTGGGTCACCCATGTCCGCGAAGTAGAGGCGGTTGCGGGTGTC
>JALYYT010000185.1 GCA_030946285.1 Gemmatimonadota bacterium | reverse complement strand
GCCGACCTGCGCGCGGTGCAGGAGATGCTCGGACACGCTGATATCTCGACCACGCAGATCTACACCCATGTGGATCGTGAATACCTGCGCTCGGTGCACAAGCAGTTCCATCCGCGCGAACGGCTGGCCAGCGGGTCGCCAGACCGGAGCGGCGCTTGATACTCGTCATCGACAACTACGACTCGTTCACGTACAATCTGGTCCAGTATCTGGGCGAGCTTGGCGCGGACGTCGCCGTTCGGCGCAACGACGAGATCCCTGTATCCACTGTCGGGGAGCTCGAGCCTGATGGTATCGTTCTGTCTCCGGGTCCGAAGACGCCGGACCAGGCCGGAATCACGCTAGACGTAATAAGAACGTACGGATCGACCATTCCGATTCTGGGGGTCTGCCTGGGGCAGCAGGCGATAGGGCAAGCCTATGGCGGGAGGGTCGTCAGGGCCGGACGGCTGATGCACGGCAAGACTTCGGATATCCGGCATTCGGGTGCGGGACTGTTCGCCGGGTTGCCTGACCCCCTTCGGGTGATGCGGTATCATTCTCTCACGGTCGAGCGCAGCACCTTGCCGGCGGAGCTCGAGGTGACAGCCTGGAGCGATGAGGATTCCAGTGAGGTACACGCCTTGCGACACCGCACGCATCCGGTGTTCGGCGTCCAGTTCCATCCGGAGTCCGTCCTGACCGAAGGAGGGAAGCAGTTGCTGGCCAATTTTCTCGAAACCACACGATGAATCGAATCGGCAATTTTCGCTCGATCCTGACGGCCCTGGTACTGGCCGGCGTGCTAGCCTTCTCAGCAGGCGATGCGAACGCGCAGGTGTACATCGAGTTTCCGCTTTCGTTGGGCACGCTCCCGACTTACAACCGCGTGAACGGACTCTCGGTTCCGGTCGCTCCTTCCATTCTGATCGGCGACAATGCGCGGTTCGAGGTGAATCCGGCGATCACCTATCGCTCGAACCTCGGAAAGTTTGATCCGTCAATCGCCGTCAGCGGTCAGATCACCGCCGATTCCTCGCTGGGCTTCGCGGTCTCGGGATCCCGAGGCACGTTCAGCAACGATCGCTGGATCAGATCCGACCTGATCAACTCCTTCGTCTCATTCGGATTAGGCCACGACTCGCGTAATTATTTCCGCGGCGACCGGGCGGAAGCCCGGATCACGTCCGCGTTGAAACTACCCCTGGACATCGCGACGATATTCGTCGGTGCCCGCACCGAGCGGGACTGGTCCACAGGCTGGCAGTTGGGTCCCCGGCGCGGGCCTTACAGCGTGTTCGGGAAGAGCGATACAACGAATGGCATGCTGCGCTCGAATCCCGCGATCGACGCCGGCCACATAACGTCGGCGATCGCGGGCGCTCATGGCGAGTACACCGGGATGCTCGGCGCGGTCAATTTTGACGCGCTCTTCGAAGCTGCAGGAAAATCCCCGCTGGGCGGCAATTTCCAGCAGCTCACGCTCAACGAGGGCCTGAGCCTTCAGACGATCGCCGACCAGCACCTCGAGCTCGGCGGACATCTTGTCACGACCTCCAGCGGCACGCGTGCGCCGCGCCAGCGCTTCGCCTACATCGGCGGGTCCGGCTCGCTGGCCACGGTCGATCTGCTCCAGTTGGGGGGTGACCACCTTTACTTTCTGGACGCCCTGTACGTGATCCCGATTGCCGCGATCGAGCTCCCGTTCGTCGGAAGCCCGTACATCGCCCCGCATTTCGCCACTGGCGCGGCTTCGGTCGGGGGCTTCGGGAGGCCGGTGCAGAACATCGGGGGCCGGATAGGCGTATCGGTGGTCACGATCGACTACCTGGTCAACCCCCGGACCCACCAGCACGACTTCGGGGCCGGCGTCTCGCTGCACCCGTAGTCACACGCCGTCAGCCGGGTACGCGGAGGCCCCAGGCCGAAAGGCGGAATTGTTTGCGCGGCGCTGGTCAAAATGGTAAATTCTGTGGCGTGAAAGTTGCGTCCGAGACCCCATTTTTTTCGCCGCGCTCGTGAAGACGGCGGTCGTGATTCCGGCTCGGCTCGGCGCCACTCGTCTCCCCCGAAAGCCGCTTCGCGACCTCGCTGGAGACCCTCTCGTAGTGCGTGTCTGGCGGCGCGTTTCCCGCATGAACATCGCCGAAAGGGTGGTCGTGGCAACTGATCACGAAGAGGTCGCCCGCGTGGTCAGCGATGCGGGCGCTGAGGTCGTGATGACCAGCAGCGAGTGCGCCTCCGGCACCGCTCGTGTGGCCGAAGTCGCCGCCAATCCCGCCTTCGCCGACTTCACCGCGTTCGTGAACGTGCAGGGTGATGAGCCATTCATTTCAAGAGGGTTCATCAAGGCTGCCGCCGAAGTCGTCACGAGCGGCAGGTTCACACTCGGAACGGTCGCCGCCCTGGCATCCCACGACATCTTTGACGCACCGTCCGTTGTCAAGGTCGTGCGGGCGCTCGACGGCCGCGCCATGTACTTCTCGCGCGCGCCGATCCCGTTCCTTCGCGATTCCGCCGACGCACCACTGCGCCGAGCGCTTACCTTGCAGCACATCGGTGTCTACTCGTACACGCGCGATGCGCTCGCACAGTGGATGGCCCTTCCGCCGCATCCTCTGGAAGACATCGAGCGACTGGAACAGCTTCGACCATTGGCCCATGGCATGAGCATGGGCGTCGCAGTCATAGATGAGGCCGCGGAATGCGGCATCGACACTGATGAGGACCTACGCATCGCGAACGAGCGTTGGAGCACGTTCGCGGCAGGAGAGGAATGATGGCAATGAGAATGGAGTCCTCGCAGCACACGCGTTACATCTTCGTCACTGGCGGAGTCGTGTCGTCGCTCGGCAAGGGAATCGCGGCCGCCTCGATCGGGCGGCTTCTCGTCGAGCGCGGCATGCGCGTCACGATCATGAAGTTCGATCCGTACCTGAACGTCGATCCGGGCACCATGTCGCCGTTTCAGCACGGCGAGGTGTTCGTCACCGACGACGGCGCGGAGACGGATCTCGACCTGGGACACTACGAACGGTTCATCGATCGGTCACTCACGCAGGCGAACAATGTGACGACGGGGCGCATCTACCTGAACGTCATCACCAAGGAACGTCGTGGCGAGTACCTGGGCTCGACCGTACAGGTGATACCGCATATCACTGACGAGATCAAGGCCGCGATGAAGCGGCTCGCGCCGGACAACGACGTCGTCATAGTCGAGATCGGCGGAACAGTCGGTGACATCGAGTCACAGCCATTCCTGGAAGCCGTTCGTCAGTTCAGGCAGGAGATCGGGCGCGAGAACGGCATCTTCATTCATCTCACCCTGGTGCCTTTCATAGCGGCGGCCGGTGAAGTGAAGACCAAGCCGACGCAGCATTCGGTACGCGAGCTGATGCAGCTCGGGATTCAGCCCGACATTCTCATCTGCCGAACCGAGCGAGCGCTCTCCGACGACGTCAGACGCAAGATCGCGCTCTTCTGCAACGTCGAGTTCGGCGCAGTAGTCGAGAGCCGCGATGTTCCGACCATCTATCAGATCCCGCTCGTGTTCCATGAACAGGGCGCCGACGAGCGCGTGATGCACCGGCTCGGACTGCTGGGTAAGCGTTCGCCTGATCTCACCGCTTGGCGCAAGCTCGTTCAGCGAATCATCGCGCCGCCGTCTCGTGTCAGGATTGCCGTGGTCGGCAAGTACACCGATTTCGTCGACAGCTACAAGAGTGTGCAGGAAGCGCTGATCCACGGCGGAATCGCGAACAACACGGGCGTGGATATCTCCTGGATCTCGAGCGACAGTTTCACATCACGAGAACGCACGCGTGAAATCCTCGCCGACTACGACGGGCTGCTCGTACCCGGTGGCTTTGGTGTGCGCGGGGTCGAAGGAATGGTCGAGGCCATCCGTTATGCCCGCGAGGCGGGACTGCCATTCTTCGGGATCTGTCTCGGGATGCAGGTCGCCATCGTGGAGTTCGCGCGCAACGTCATGGGACTCGACGACACCAACTCGAGCGAGTTCGCACCGGAGTGTGGCAACGCCGTGATCTCGCTCATGGAATCGCAGCAGCATGTCACCGACATGGGCGGCACCATGCGCCTTGGCCAGTACCCATGCCGGCTCGGCGAAGGAACACGCGCGGCGGCAATGTACGGCACGCATCAGGTGAGCGAGCGTCACCGTCATCGTTACGAAGTTTCCAACGCATTCCGCGACGGATTCATCGAACATGGCTTGAATCTTTCCGGTCTCTCGCCCGACGGCTCGCTCGTGGAGATCGTAGAGCTTCAGACACACCCGTGGTACCTCGGCTGTCAGTTCCATCCCGAACTCAAGTCACGCCCGACGCGCCCGCATCCGTTGTTCGCCGGCTTCATCGGCGCCGCAGCGGAGCACGCAACGGCAAGCGAGAGAAGCACGGCCGCCAGCCATACCGGAACCGAAGCCAGGTCGTGAGCTCGCTCTTTCCACGGGACAGGTTCTTTCTGATAGCCGGCCCCTGCGTTCTGCAGGACGACGCACTCAACATACGCGTCGCCGAGGCGCTGCTCCGCATAGAGGAGAAGGTCCCGGGCGGCGTGATCTACAAGGCGAGCTTCGACAAGGCGAATCGCTCCAACGCCGGAGCAGCGCGCGGACCCGGCATCGAAGCCGGCATCGCCGCGCTTGGCAAAGTCCGCGCAGCCACCGGACTTCCGGTGTTGACCGACGTGCACCTGCCGGAACAGTGCGAGGCTGTGGCGAGGCAGGTTGACGTGCTGCAGATCCCGGCTTTCCTGTGCCGACAGACTGACCTTCTGCAGGCTGCCGGGGCCACCGGTCGACCTGTGAATGTGAAGAAGGGTCAGTGGATGCATCCCCAGGGCATGCGCGGCGCACTCGACAAGTTGCGGCAGGCAGGCACCGATGAGGTTGCAGTGACCGAGCGCGGGACGTTCTTCGGCTACGGCGACCTCGTTGTTGACATGCGCAACTTTCCACGCCTCAAGGATGCGTGTGACGCGCCTGTCGTGTTCGACGCGACCCACAGCGTTCAGCGTCCGGGACAAGGCGAGGGCGGCTCGAGCGGCGGTGCGCGCGAGTACATCCCTACGCTGGCCATGGCCGCTGTCGCTGCGGGCGCAGATGGCGTATTCATCGAGACGCATCCCGATCCCGATTCGGCGCCAAGCGATGGACCGAACATGCTTCCTCTAAACGAACTCCCGGAACTGGTTGACCGCATGGTCGATCTCTGGGCGCGTGTACGTCGTTGAGATCTGACATCCTCGCGCGTGGGCAACGCGTGCTCCGGATGGAGTTCGACGCGATACGCGAGGCCGAAGCGCGCCTGGACGGAGACTTCGTCCGCGCGGTCGGCGTCATCGCGCAGGCGCGCGGACGCGTGATCGTCTGCGGAGTCGGCAAGTCCGGCCTGATCGGACGAAAGATCGCGGCGACTCTGACCTCTACGGGAACACCGGCCATCTTTCTTCATGCTGCTGACAGCGTGCACGGCGATCTCGGAATAGTCGGATCCGACGACGTCGCGATCCTGATCTCGAAGAGCGGCGAATCTGACGAGTTGCTCCCGCTGCTGGAGCACCTCAAGCGGCTCGGCGTCTGCACGATCGCGATTTCCGGCGATCGCAAGTCCACGCTTGGAGTACACGCGGACGTGGTGCTCGACGCTTCCGTGCGCGAGGAAGCGTGTCCGCACGGACTGGCGCCCACCACCAGCACTACAGTCGCGCTCGCACTCGGCGACGCACTCGCCGTGGCGCTGCTCGAGGAAAAGGGATTCGGCGCGGATGATTTCGCGCGCATCCATCCCGGCGGTGCGCTTGGGCGAAAGCTGCTCACTCGTGTTCGAGACGTGATGATAACTCACTCGCTCCCGACGCTGGCTCCATCGGCCACTGTGAGACAGGCGATCGTGGAGCTCGCCGAGAGACGGGGAATTGCGATAGTCGTGGATTCCGAAAGGCGCATTCTCGGACTCATGACGGCGGGCGACCTTACGCGCCTGCTCGAGCACGAATCGGACGTGCTGTCACTCCTCGTCGCAGACGTGATGAATCGGGAACCCAAGACGGTCTCAGCCGACGAGCTGGGCAGTGCAGCCGTGCACCGCATGGAGGAGTTCGGGATCATGGCGATGCCCGTTGTCGCGGCTGACGGATCGCTGGCGGGCGTGGTTCATCTGCACGATCTCATGCGGGCCGGTGTGGCATGAGCCGCCGTTCCGGTGCAATCGCGCTTGCTGCAGTCGCACTCGCATTGCTCGTCACGGCCTGCAAGAGCACCAAGAAGACACCGCCCGTGTCGAGCCAGTCCGCACTCGCCGACTCTGCGAACCAGGTGATGTACGGCGCGCACTTCAATCTCACCGATCAGGGTGTGATGCACGCGCAGCTTGTGGCTGATACGGCCTACTTCTTCGACGACAATACGCGCGTGGAGCTGTTCCGCGTAAACACGACTTTCTTCACGAGCGCCGGTGTCAAGAACGCCGTGCTTACATCACGGCGAGGCACGTATCACACCGCTACGGGAGTGATGGTCGCGCGCGGAGACGTCGTCATCAACTCGGTGGACGGCCGTCGTCTGCGTTCGGAAGAACTCAAGTACGATCAGGCTCACAACGAAATTGCTTCGGACAGTGCGTTCGTCCTCACCGGACCGGACCGTAGCCTGCAGGGGATCGGTTTCCGCTCCGACCCTAATCTCCAGAATGTGCACGTACTGAAGACAGTGTCGGGAACCGCCGGCACCATTACGATCCCGAATCAATGACCAGGACAGGGATCGTGTCGATCGCCGTGTGCGCAATGATCGTCGCCGGCACAGTTCCCGGTGTCGGACGCGCACAGGGCCGTCCCGGGCCTCAACCCGGCAGCAAGTGCATCATCCAGTTTCAGGGATCGGAGAACGGCACCACGCGATCCAATCTGATCAAGTTGCCTAGCGGCAAATACAACGCCTACATCGGTGGCGGTTTCGTGGGAAACTGTCAGTGTCAGGACGTCACGCTCAAATCCGACAGTGCCGAGTATTATGGAGACCAGAGCCTGATGTACCTGATCTCCAACGTGCACTATGTCGACGCACGTGCGAAGGTAGACGCGGATCACATGACATACTGGATGGCGGAGGAGCACATCCGCGCCGAGGGCAACGTGTTTGCGGTGCTCACGAGCGGGACGACCATGCGTGGACCGGTGGCGGATTATTACCGTGCGGTCAAGCCGATCCGGAATGACGCAATTCTCGTCTCGAGCGGCCGACCGACGTTGAAGCTCGTGCAGCGGGATACGCTGACCGGGAAGCCCACCGACACGGTCGATGTCGTGGCCGACAGGATAACGAGCGTCGCCGACAGCCTCGTTTATGCGGGCGGCGAGGTCCGAATAACCCGTCCGCAGTTGCTCGCGACCGGAGATTCCGCCTTTCTCGACCAGGGCAGCGGGTTGGCGCGTCTCATGAAAACCCCGACCGTCGAGGCACGGCGCAGCCGGCCGTTCACGCTGACAGGTGGAGTGATAGACGTCTTTTCCACGAACAAGCTCGTGAATCGCGTCGTTGCCACGCCGAACGGTCACGCAACCAGCCAGGACCTGCAGTTGTATGCCGACTCCGTTGATCTCCGAGTTCACGATAACGAGCTCGAGCGAGCCATGGCGTGGGGGAAGAAGAGTCGCGCGCACGCTACGTCGCCCGATCGTGACATCCTGGCGGATTCGATCGACGCGTTGCTGCCGAACCAGCGGATCCATCAGATCCGCGCAGTCGGTAAGGCGTACGCGACGAGCATACCGGATACAGCAACAGTGAAGACAAAGGATCGCGACTGGATCCACGGTGACACTCTCATCGCGACCTTCGACAGTGTCGCGCGGCGCGATACAGCGAAGACCCCGCCGGTCAGGACAATCTTCGCCCGGGATCACGCACGTGCGTATTATCACGTGAAGAACGAGAAGCAGAAAGACCGGCCCGGAGTCAATTACGACGTGGGGAAGGACATAGAC
>JALYYT010000166.1 GCA_030946285.1 Gemmatimonadota bacterium | reverse complement strand
TTCGTGACGGGGTCATGGACCAGATTCGCGAGCGCGAGTCGCGGTTCGAAGAGGGCGCCTACCTCTTCGTGCTTGCCTCGCTCGAGTACTCTCAGGCCCAGCTGCAGGTGCGTCGCCACATTACCGGTCGAGAGCTCGCGATGGCGTGCCGCGACCTCGCGATCGAGCGATTCGGTATCATGGCGCGCATCGTTCTCGAGCGCTGGGGGATCGCGTCGACGGAGGATATCGGATCCGTGGTGTTCACACTCGTGGATCTCGGCTTTCTTGCGAGCCAGGCAACCGACACGAGAGAACAGTTCTCCGACGTGTACGAGTTCGTCGACGCGTTCGATCGCCACTATCCGTGGAACGGCAGGGCGCTCGTCTGACCGGGGAGCGTTTCATTAATGTCCGTTCACGTCGTTACAGCCGACGAGTCCGCCGCGCTTGATGCGGCAGCGATAGCAGGCGGAATTCCGTCCCGCGCGCTCATGCGCGCTGCAGCCTTCAATGCGGCGAGTGTGACGGCGGAGTTTTGCGGGCAGCGCCTGGCGGGTGGCGTGACGGTGTTCTGTGGATCGGGTAACAACGGCGGCGACGGCTGGGCGCTGGCTGGGGCGCTGCTCCGCTCGGGGGTACCGGTGCGCGTACGCGAGGTGTCCGAGGCGCGCACCGAAGACGCGCGCGCCGAACGAGCTTCGCTGGTTCACATCATCGCGAGCGATCCTGTGACTTCCGCGGTCGTGATAGACGCGATAGTGGGCACGGGAGCGCGCGGCAAGCTGCACGGCGATTCGGTGATGGCTGCGCGGGAAATCGCCGCGGCGCGCAAACGCGGCGCGATTGTCGTCTCACTCGATCTCCCAAGCGGCGTCGACGCGACCGACGGCGCGACCGACGCTGCGACCGACGGCTGCGTGAGCGCCGATCTCACGATCAGCTTCGGCACAATGAAGCGCGGCGCCGTGATGTCACGAGGCGCCTGCGGTGAGATCGTAGTCGTCGACATCGGCCTTGACGCCGCAAGCGACGGGCCGCCGGAACTCGTCGATGCGCGATTCGTCCGCCGCCACATCCCGCCGATTGCCGCAGATGCGCACAAGGGCACTCGAAAGAGTGTCGCGATAATCGCCGGAGCGGAAAACATGGGTGG
The DNA here is from genome assembly GCA_030946285.1 of Gemmatimonadota bacterium. Lineage (GTDB taxonomy): Bacteria > Gemmatimonadota > Gemmatimonadetes > Gemmatimonadales > Gemmatimonadaceae > Fen-1247. The sequence goes on along the minus strand of JALYYT010000166.1, from coordinate 4,757 downwards.
CGCGGCCATTCTCGCTGCGACCGCGGCCCTCCGCAGTGGGGTCGGCCTCGTGCAGGTCGTCACAGCGCCGGCGAACGTGTCGGCGATGCACACACAGGTCCCCGAAGCGCTCGTCGCACCGCTCGATAAGGCATACTCAACCATCGAGAACTGGGCCGACGCGATATTGATCGGGCCCGGACTGGGAACCGATGCGAAAACTAGCGACTTCATTCGCGAGCTCGTCGGCCGGTGGCGCGGGCCGATCGTGCTGGACGCCGGCGCGATCAGCGCGTTCGATGGCGATACGGAAGCGCTCGCACGGTCGCTCCGCGGCAGGCCGGCGATCATCACTCCGCACCCGGGCGAGCTGGCCAGGCTGATTGGTTGTGACATTGACGACGTTCTGCGCAGACGCTTCGATATCGGATCAGAACTCGCGAAGCAGATCGGTGCGGTGGTTCTTCTGAAGGGAACGCCGACGGTGGCATTCGATCCCGACGGCGCGCGCCTCGTGAGTGCTGCTGGCACGCCCGTGCTTGCTACTGGAGGCAGTGGCGACGCACTGAGTGGAATCGTGGCCACACTGCTCGCGCAGGATTGCAGACCGCTGGTCGCTGCTGTGTGTGCTGCCTGGGTTCACGGCCGCGCGGGCGAGCTGACGCACGGGATTCGCGGACACCGGCTCTCCGATGTCCTCGAACATCTTCCGGAAGCGTGGCGCGCTGACCTCACCGAGCCGGCATATCCGGTGCTCGCACGGCTTCCGGCCGTAGCGTGATGCAGGATGGAGAGATCGCGTTCGGGCCCGGCGAGGAATTCCGCTTCATTCGCCGACTGATCCGGCGATTGGGACCGCTCGCCGTCGGTATCGGCGACGACGCTGCGCTTCTGAACGTTCCACGCGACAACATGGTCGCGATCAGCACTGACACGTCTACAGAAAACGTTCACTTTCGCCGAGAGTGGCTCGCTCTCGACGAGATCGGTTATCGTGCCACCACCGCAGCGCTGAGTGATCTCGCGGCGATGGGTGCTTCGGGCGCCGGAATTCTCCTCGCGCTGTGCACGCGGCGTGAGTCGCGTGCTGACCTCGACCTGCTCGCCGACGGGATCGCCCGAGCCGTGACCGCTGCAGGTGTGAAGGTGTACGGTGGCGACACGACAATCGGCGACAACCTGTCGCTGACGGTAACCGTATTCGGAAACGTGCGCGACCCCATGCGTCGTGACGCCGCGCGCGCCGGCCATCACGTGTATCTGACCGGTGTGCTGGGTGGACCCGGCGCGGCCGTTCGGGCGCTCAAGAGCGAAGTCGAACTCGTTCCCATCTGGCGAGACAGATTCGCAAATCCGCATGCCCGTATACGCGAGGGTCGATGGCTCGCGGGCCGTGGCGCGCGTTCGGCAATAGACATCTCTGATGGACTGGTTGCCGACGCGGCTCATGTCGCGGCGGCGAGCAACGTGCGCATCGCGATCGATATTGGAAGAGTGCCACGGGTCGAGCGCACAAGCGCCGTCGAGGCTGCGTGCAGCGGAGAGGAGTACGAGCTGCTCGTGACTTCCGCCATCCCGATTGATTGCGACGCGTTCAGTCAGCGGTTCGGAATACCGCTCACCGAGATCGGGGACGTCGTCGACGGCGCTCCGGGCGTGGCGGTGACGCTGAACGGCTCCGCTGTAACGCAGGACCTTGCCGGCTTCGATCATTTCAGGAATTCGTGATGGCGGTGCTCCGAACCGTCCTTACGATGATCGTCCTGGTGGTGCTCACAGTTGTTTTCGCCGCGATTCTGGTGCTCGCCTCTCTGCTGCGGATTCCCAACCGTGCCGGTGGCGTTTACGATGCGCTGCCGCGGATCTGGTCCCGATCGATTCTCCGGGCCGCCGGTGTCAGCGTGCGTGTTCACGGATTGGAAAATCTCAAGCGTGACGAGGCGTTCATATTCCTCTGCAACCACGTGTCGCTGTTCGACATTCTGGCACTCGTCGCATGGCTGCCTCGCAACAATTTCATCGCCAAGGCAGAGCTGTTCAAGATCCCGGTTTTCGGACCGGGGATACGTGTCCTCGGCACGGTCCCGATAGAGCGCACGAACCAGAAGTCGGCTTTCAGCTCGTATGAGACCGCTGCCACCCGGATCCGCGGTGGCAGTTCCGTGGTAGTTTTCCCGGAAGGGACTCGGGGCCGCGCTTATCCTATCAGGCCGTTCAAGAAGGGGCCGTTCGTACTCGCGATCAAGGCCGAGGCGCCGATCGTTCCGGTGGTGGTGTACGGTACGATCGAGATCCTTCCAAAGGGCGCCTGGGTGATCCATCCTGGCGTCATAGATGTTTATGTTCTGGAGCGCGTGCCGACCGCGGGCATGACGTACGATGACAGGGACAGGCTCGCGCAGGACGTGCAGGATCGCATGCAGGATCGCATGCAGGATCGCATGCAGGACCGCATGCAGGACCGCATGCAGGATCGCATGCAGAATCGCATGCAGAATCGTATGCAGGATGTGATGACCGGACTTACCTCAACAGACAGATAATCCTTCCATGTCAGCAATAGTCGAGATCAATGCGCGCCAGATTCTGGACAGTCGCGGAAACCCCACGGTCGAAGCGGACGTCACGCTCGAAAGTGGATTTACTGGCCGCGCCGCTGTGCCGAGTGGTGCATCAACCGGCGAAAACGAGGCGCTGGAGCTGCGCGACGGTGATTCCAGGATCTACAACGGCAAGGGGGTCGAAAAAGCCGTAACTGCAATCGAGGACGAGATCCAGCCGGAAGTGCTAGGTCTCGACGGACTGGACCAGATGGCGCTGGACCGCACGATGATCGCCCTGGACGGTACGGACAACAAGGGCCGTCTCGGAGCGAACTCGATTCTTGCCGTGTCGCTCGCAACGGCTCGCGCAGCAGCGTCGGAACTCGGGCTTCCGCTGTATCGCTATGTCGGTGGTCCCATGGCCCGGGTGCTGCCGATGCCCATGATGAACGTGCTGAACGGCGGAGCGCATGCATCGAACACGGTTGACGTGCAGGAGTTCATGATCGTTCCCGTTGGCGCGAAGGATTTCACGACGGCGCTGCGCATGGGTACGGAGGTGTTTCACGCGCTCAAGAAGGTCTTGACCAAACGCGGACTCTCGACCGCCGTCGGCGACGAGGGTGGCTTCGCTCCCGATCTGCCGAACGACGAGGAAGCGTTGAACGCACTCGTCGAAGCCGTGGAAGCCGCCGGATACAAGGCGGGGAAGGACATTGCCTTCGCGCTGGACGTCGCCGCGTCGGAGTTGTACAAGGGCGGCAAGTACACGTTCAGGAAGAGCGGCGGCGGAACGCACGATGCGGCTGGAATGATCGCACTCTATACAGGCTGGCTCGACAAGTTCCCGATCGTCTCTATCGAGGACGGACTATCCGAGGGCGACTGGGGCGGCTGGGCCGAGCTCACGGCCGAACTGGGCGGACGCGTACAGCTCGTGGGCGACGACATCTTCGTCACCAACAGCGAGTACCTGGCTCGCGGAATCAACGAGGACGTGGGCAACGCGATACTCGTCAAGGTCAACCAGATCGGCACGCTCACCGAAACGCTGGAAGCGATCGAGCTCGCACGCGCGAACGGCTATCAGAGCATCATCTCGCATCGCTCGGGCGAAACTGAGGACACCTTTATCGCCGATCTTGCGGTGGCTACCAATGCCGGGCAGATCAAGACGGGATCAGCAAGTCGAACGGACCGCGTCGCGAAGTACAACCAACTGCTTCGCATCGAGGAAGAACTTGGCGATCTGGCGGAATTCCCCGGCGGCGCTCTCTTCGGACTGTAGAGAGAGCCGGCGATGCGCGGGCGTATCATCTGGGGCGCCGTAATACTCGGCGCCCTGGTCTTCTCGCTGCAGGGAGGCGAGTACAGCACACTCGACATCGTGCGCCAGCATCGAAGGCTGACGCTCGTCACCTTCCGCGCGGATTCCATGCAACGGGCGATCGATTCGCTTACTCTCGCCGAGCGGAAGGTGCGCACGGATCCGGCGACGCAGGAACGGATCGCGCGCGAGGAGTTCGGAATGGTGAAGGGAGCGGAGATACTCTACCGCTTCATTCCCGATCCGGACACGACCCGAAAGCACTGACGTAACCTGGCGCGAACGGCGTCAATCCTTCGTCAATCCTTCGTCAATCCTTGGCGGCGTGCTCCTTGACACAAAGCTCCGCGATCTGGCGCACGAAGATGTAAGCCTCGTTGCGTGGGTCGCGCGCATTGTTCGTGTCGAGGTCCAGGGCGTCAATCACGAGCTGGCGCACCACTCGCAGAACGACTTCGGCCGTCAGTCCGGCGCGCATGCAGACTTCGACGTAGTTGCAAACCGATTGTTTTAGTGCACCGCGGGATTCGCCGGTAGCCGGTGTCGCAGCCCGCAGCTCGCGCAGCATAGCCTGCTCGGCTCCAGCTATCTCCGTACCGTGTTCAGTGGAGACCTGCCCCCAGGCCTCAGGGGAATCGGGGCCGCTCATCGTTTAGAATGCGGCAATGGGGGGACGTGATTACCGCGCCAATTCTCATGCATCCCGCAAACTACAAAGTGGCCGTCCGATGAGCCACGCTCGTGCAACGACCACTCGTGTATCTCCGTCTATCACCAAGTAGCAGGGGCGGGGATCGAACCCGCGACCTCACGATTATGAGTCGTGCGCTCTCACCAGCTGAGCTACCCTGCCGCGCCAAACGATGCGACACCCCATGCAATACTTGCACGGATCCTGAACGTAACGA
>JALYYT010000137.1 GCA_030946285.1 Gemmatimonadota bacterium | reverse complement strand
GTTTCATGCGGCTTGATACTCTGCTACGTAGACTTCCTGCATCGTAGCCCGCAGTAAGCCGATGAGTTCGCGCGCGACTGAGACGACAGCGATCTGGGGACGTCTTCTGTAGGACAAGTGGTTGAAGCGCTTGTGTAAGCGTTGCTGCGCTTTCCATGAATGCGTGATCACGGCCGACGGCTGGCCCTGCTGTCGGCGCGCGAGATAGACACTAGTCTACGGGCGATGGCGATAACTCCACGCAGCCTGGACGAGCACGTGACGGCAGCGGCTGTTACCAGCTTTCGTGATTGATCCGAGCCGGGTTCAATCCCCGCTCGAATCCTCGCGCGATACGAGATCCAGATGGCACGCGAGCTGCGCCGGACGCTCGAAGCGGCGCCAGTCCACGATCTCTGTAGCCAGCACCATCGCTGAGTGCAGCGAGATGCCGCGGAAGCATTGCAGGCGACCGACCATGGGCGCCAGTGCCGGGAGCAGCGCGAGTTGCTCGATCTGGCGATCCAGTTCATCACGGCGCTGCAGCTTGTACATGAGCAAGGCGTGGTATTCACGAAACACGAGTCGGTCGTGCGGAGCGAGTGGCGATGCGCCTGTCGTCAGATGCTGAAGCCATTTGAGATGTGGAGTGCACCAGTTCGTGCCTTCACGGAATACGAATCCGCGTCGTGCGAGAAACTTGAGGATGTACTGTCGGGACTTGAGGATCTCGTGCTGACCGGTCTCTTTGGGATGAGCGACGGCGCGATGACTTCGCAGGCATGACCCCATTCCAACATTGCGCGATGCAGCACGTATCCGGCGCCGCTCGCTTCGTAACAGACGCGGAGCTCTCCATCGCGCGCGCGCCGGTCGAGCCATCGCTTCAGCTTCGGGAGATCATTTGCCAGCCGATCGAGCCTGGTCGGCGCCTTGGCGCCAGCGGGGAGCACCGCGATGGTGATAGACTCCTTGTGCACATCCATTCCGAGATAGATCATTGAGCGAGTGGCAATCGACTCTGATGGCGATGACATGGGCTGGTCTCCGTAAGAAGGGCGACAGTAGGACCGTCGCAGGTGGCTCTGGCAACTCCCTTCACACGTGAGGAGCTAACCCACGCAAAGACCGGGGGCCAGCCCAGTCATAACTTCTAGGTGGCTCCCGAGCGCCGGCCCGCCTCAGCCTCTCGCCGCCCTATTCCTGGAAAAACCTCTGATGCTGCGTTGCACCCCGTTTCTGCTTTTCGATGGCAACTGTGCCGAGGCAATGAGCTTTTATCACGCTTGTCTTGGTGGAAGTCTGGTTCTGACGAAACTGGGCGATACACCCATGAAAGCGCAGTTCCCCCCCCGAGAAGCACGAACGGATCATCAACGCACAGCTCACGACCGGTCCGGTCGAGATCGCGGCAACCGACTGGATGGCCGCGCCGCCTTTCGAGCCAACACTCGGCAATATGTCGGCGATGTACGTCATCGGCACGGATGTCGGCGAGTTGAAGGCGGTATTCGACAAACTGGCTATCGGCGCAGACAAACAGCATTTTCAGGAATTGCATCAGATGCCGTTCGGCACGCACGGGCAGTTTTACGACAAGTATGGCATGCAGTGGATATTCCGGGGTCAGGATGGCGCGAATACGGATGGCTGACATTTCCGGCCGTCCAGCAACATCAACCCGGTTTGAGCGCTCGGTGCGAGCCACGTAACGATCGTTGAGCAGGTCAGGAGACAACTTGATAAATCAACCCGTGAGCAATCCTACGGGTCATCGGTGGTATACGCGCCCGGTCTTGTTCGTGGCCGACATCAACCGTTCGACGCGGTTCTACATCGAAGTGCTCGGTTTCGAGAAGGGCTGGCACGAAGGCGATGGTACCGGGACGGTCTGCCAAGTCAATCACGGCGAATGCGAGATCATCCTCTGTGAAGACTCGACCCGCAGCGACCGAGGGCGCCTGTACATCGAGCTGACCGCCGACGGCCTCGCGGAGCTGCGCCGGCAAATCGTCGAATGCGCGGCACCAGTGAAGGAAAATTGGTGGGGCTCAACCGTCGTTCAGGTCGATGATCCCGATGGCAACGAGTTGCTGTTTCCTGTTCCCGGATGAACAGTTGTCGGACGTCGGTCGTCTCGAGGTCGGGATCGCCCTCCTATTCCTCGCCTTGGCCGCACGGTACCGCCGGCAGCTGGGACGCGAGCAGACGCACGAGCCGCCGGCAGCCTAACGTGGCGCTGCAGCTGGCGAGTGCAACATCCCTGTATCGGCCCGGCGGGTGCTCGCGGCGGCTGACCAACCCACTTCTGCAACTTGCTTCACATGATCCAGGACAACCACATTCTTCCCGGAGACTCGCGCTACAACGCAGTCATCGACCGCCGATTCAACAAGCACTTCGTCGGCCGTCCGGAGTATGTCGTCGTGGCGACGTCTCCCCAAGATGTGATCGTCGCTGTGCGTGACGCTGTGCGCGACGGCAAGCGTATCGTCGCAACGAGCGGCGGCCACTGCCTCGAAGGATTCGTCTCGGATCCCGATGTCCAGGTCGTCGTCGACGTTTCTCCGATGAAGCTGATCGAGTACGACG
>JALYYT010000109.1 GCA_030946285.1 Gemmatimonadota bacterium | reverse complement strand
GACTTCCACTGTCATTATCTCACCCGATGCGATTCGGTGCCTGCGGACCCGCGCCTGGCCCTCTGCGGCCGCAACGCTCTCCGCATATTCCGCCCACGTCATGTCGCCGAGCACCGCTATCTCCGACACGTACATCCGGCGCATCTGCTCGCGTGTCCAGCCATAGAAGCGCGCAGCGGCCGGATTGACGTCGACGATCTTCGATGTCTCGACTTCGACAAGGAACTGGATGGAACCGTTCGATTCGAAGAGCTGCCGGTAGCGCGTCTCGCTTGCCAGCAGCTTCTCCTCAGCGACTCGCCGGTCGGTAATGTCGCGCAGCGCGCCGAGCAGGTGAGTGCAGGTTCCGGTAGAATCGATGATTGGCGTGAGTGTCGTTTCGAACACTATCCGACCGGCCGGCAGCACCACAGTCTCGTCGTACGTGATCGGACTACCGGCTTCTATCGCCTCCCTGTATCGCTTCGTCGCGTACTCGGCGGCTTCCGGCGGGAGAATGTCCTCCGGGCGGAATCCGACGACGTCATGCTCCATCAGGCCAGTTACAAGCGTGTACGACCGGTTTACTGACTCGCACCGATATACCCCGTCCGCTTCCACGGTGACGAGGAACATGCAGTCGTGCGTACTGTTGTAGATGAGCTCGAGCCGGTCCTCGCGAGTGAACACCACCGACCGAGCTCGGTCGGCACTATCCGGATCGAGGGCTGGAGGGATGGTACTGGAGATCTTCGATGTCATGCTTTCAGCGAGCGGTATTGAAGATGAGCGCAATGGGTCCGCGCACCGGGAGGACGATCCACACGGTCGCGGGATACCGCTCAATCGACCGCGGAATGAGCCATTTCAAGGCCAGTCGTAGAACCCGCCGCCGCTCTTCCTGCCGAGCCGTCCGTTTGCGACCATCTCACGCAGAATGGAAGGCGGCTCGTAAGTGGCGCCGCCAAGCGCCTCGTGCAGCCGTTCTGCCACGGCGAGGCGAACATCGAGGCCCACGATGTCGGTGAGTCTGAGCGGCCCCACAGGGTGGTTGTAGCCGAGTTCCATCGCCGTATCGATGTCCGCCGCCGACGCGACTCCCTGTTCCAGCATCCGCATTGCCTCGAGACCAAGCACCACACCGAGGCGGCTGGTAGCAAATCCGGGCGTGTCGCCCACCACGATCGATTTCTTTCCGAGAGACGCAACAAATTGCCGCGCGCGTTCGACGGATCCCGGACTCGTGAACTCGCCGCGAACAATCTCGACGAGCTTCATCGCTGCGACCGGGTTGAAGAAGTGCAGCCCGATCACGTCTGCACGCTGCTCGATCGCGGACGCTATGGCTGTGACAGAAAGCGATGAAGTATTCGTTGCGAGAAGCGTATCAGGTCGGACGAGCGACGATACGCGTGAGAATATCGATTGCTTGGTCTCCAGGTGCTCGGGCGCCGCTTCGATGACGATATCCACGTTTGCCACGGCCGATTCGATGTCGACCACCGTGGTGACGCGGCCGATGGCGGCGACGCGTTGTTCGGCTGTGAGCTTGCCACGCGCGACTCCGGAGTCCAGCGCTTCGCCAATCCGGTCGAGTGCGGTCTGCAAAGCAAGTTCACTCACATCAAAGAGCATCACGTCATGACCTGCCACAGCGGCCACGTGCGCGATACCGTGCCCCATGGTACCGGCGCCGATTATCGCGACGGTCGTCATGCGCGCTCCAGAATGAGCGCAATACCCTGACCGACGCCGATGCACATGGTAGCGATCGCATACCGTGCCGATCTTCTCTCCATCTCATGCACGAGCGTCGTCACTATCCTCGCACCGCTCGCGCCGAGTGGGTGCCCGAGGGCGATAGCACCGCCGTTTACGTTCACGCGATCAGGCGGCAGTCCCAGCTCGCGGATGCAGGCGAGCGCCTGTGCCGCAAAGGCCTCGTTCAATTCGAAGAGGTCGATATCCTCGATTGTCAGTCTGGCACGCGACAGTGCGAGCTGCACCGCCGAAACCGGACCGATCCCCATCACTTCGGGCGATACACCCGTCACCGCGCTCGACAGTATCCGCGCGAGCGGCTGATGGCCGTTTGCGCGGGCGGCGTCCTCGCTCATGACGAGCAGGGCGGAGGCGCCGTCGTTGATGCCGCTGGAAGAGCCTGCGGTCACGGTTCCACCGTCCGTGCTGAACGCAGGTCGCAGCTTCGCGAGCGACTCGACCGTCGACTCCGGTCGCGGATGCTCGTCGCGGCTGACAATCCCATCCGGCGCTCCACGAGACTTCCTCGCGACCGGAACTATCTCGGCGTTGAACCGACCCGAAGCAACGGCGTCTGCCGTGCGGCGCTGGCTCAGGAGTGCAAACGCGTCCTGAGCCGCGCGAGTAATTCCGTATCGCCGAGCGACGACCTCGGCGGTTTCACCCATCGAGATGGTCCACTCATCTGGAAGTTCAGGGTTTGTGAAGCGCCAGCCAATTGTGCTGTCCGCCGTGTCCGGCACCGAACGTGGAAAGGCTTCGTCAGGACGAAGCGTCACCCACGGCGCACGAGTCATGCTCTCCACGCCACCGGCGATGAAGCAGTCGCCCTCGCCAGCGCGAATCGCGTGTGCGGCGGTCACTATGGCCTGCATCCCCGAGCCGCATAATCTGTTGACTGTCTGACCCGGAACACTTACCGGCAGACCCGCGAGCAGGGATGCGAGACGCGCCACGTTACGGCTATCCTCTCCTGCCTGATTTGTACAGCCGAGAATCACATCATCAATCGCCGCCGGATCCAGCTTGCTGCGGTCCACGATGGCGCGAATGACAGTCGCTGCGAGATCGTCCGCGCGGACATTCGACAGCGCTCCGCGATGGCGTCCAATGGGAGTTCGCACGGCATCCACGATCACCGCATGCCGCAATCCTGGCGGCGTCATTCGGAAATCACCGCCGTCGCTTCGATTTCGATGTCGGCGTCCTGCTCCACCAGTCCGTGTACGACCACTACCGACATCGCCGTATAGTGGCTGCCCATGATCTCCCTGTACATGAGCCCTATGTCGCGACGCGCGGCCATGTATGCAGCCCGGTTGGTGATATACCATGTCATTCGAATGATGTTCTCGGGCCGTGCACCGGCTCCCTTCAGGACTTCCACAACGTTGCGAAGTGCCTGCGCTGTCTGCTCGGCGAAATCAGCGGCGACCATGGTTCCGGTTCGCGGATCCCAGCCGATCTGGCCGGCCACGGCGATGATCCGCCCGGTGGCACTGATTCCGTTCGCGTAACCGATCGGCTGGAGCCATCCGTCGGGTTGTATGATCTTTGCGGTCATGTGGGCTCTTTCAGGCGGAAACGTTGGAGCTTTCCGGTGTCGGTTCGCGGTAGTGCATCCACGAACTCGATAGCTCGGGGATACTTGTACGGCGCAATTTCGCGCTTTGCGTGGTCCTGCAGATCCTTCACGGACGGCCGCACGTCACGCACATGCTCATGGAGCACAACGAACGCCTTGACGATATGCCCGCGCTCCTCGTCAGGCAATCCAACTACGGCGCACTCACGCACGGCGGGATGAGTAAGCAACGCGTTCTCGACTTCGGGCGCGGCGATGTTGTAGCCCGATGATACGATCATGTCGTCACTGCGTGCCTGGTACCAGAAATAACCGTCCGGGTCCATCATGTACGAGTCGCCCGTCACGTTCCATCCGTCGCGAACATAGGCGCGCTGACGATCGGGATCGTCGAGATAGCGGCAACCTGTCGGTCCACGGACCTGGAGGAGGCCGACGACCCCCGGTGGGACGGGCTCGAAGTTCTCGTCCACGATCCGCGCCTCGTATCCAGGTACCGCGCGGCCTGTCGAACCGGGCCGGATGTCGTCGCCGGACGCGCTGATGAAGATGTGCAGCATCTCGGTGGCGCCGATGCCGTCAATGATTCGTACTCCGGTCGCGCGTTCCCACGCTTCGAGCGTCGTCGCAGGGAGTGTCTCGCCCGCCGACACACACTTGCGAAGGCTGCTGACGTCGAACTCGTTCAGCATGCCGAGCATGGCACGGTAGGCGGTCGGGGCGGTGAAGCATATGGTGGGACGATGCTCCTGTATCGCCTTCACAAGATTCAGAGGCGATGCCTGCTCAAGCATCAGGGTGGATGCAGCGAACCGCATCGGGAAAAGAAGCAGTCCGCCGAGTGCGTACGTGAAGGCGAGCGGTGGGGAACCGCAGAATACATCGGTGGAATCCGGACGGAGCACGTGTCGCGCGAAGCAATCAGTGATCGCCATTACGTCGCGATGTGTGTGCATCGTTCCCTTCGCGCGTCCGGTGGTGCCCGACGTGAACGCGATCAGCGCGATGTCGGACGACGCCGTGTCGCAACTGGCGAACGATGACGGCTTGTCGCGCATCATGGCTTCAAGTCCGTCCGGCTCGGTTGTATGGAACTGCACTACTCTGTTGCCGGTACCCGCGATTCCATAATCGGCAGACAGCATCGCGCGCTCGCAATCCGCCGCAACTCTGCTGTCGGTCAACGCAAGCGTTATCCGCGCCTTCCGTGCGGTGTACGCAATCTCCCGCGGGCGGAGCAACGGCATTGTCGCGACGACCACGCCCCCGGCCTTGAGGACAGCAAACCAGCACGCGGCCAGCATTGGCGTATTGGGAGCACGGAGCAGTACGCGGTTCCCCGGAACCACACCGAGGTCTTCGACGAGCACGTGAGCGATCCTGTTCGCCCGCTCCAGCAGTTCGGAGTAGGTCCAGCGCGTATCTTTGTGGACGAATACCTCGTTGTCGCCGTGACCGGCGACGACGGTCGCGTCAAGCAGTTCCACGGCGCAATTCATACGTGCGGGATATACCAGTTCCGGCAGAGTCGAGCAGTCCATCCGCGGCCACAGTTCCTTCGGCGGAAGGCTGTCGGCGCAGAACGTATCAACGTGCGCGCTCCGGCCGCTGGAATGCGTGGTCACAGGCGGGCCGCACCGCGGGCGTTCCTGTCGGCGGCAAGAACCTGTGCAGCGATGACGAGCTGCTGAATCTCGCTCGTTCCTTCATATATTCGGAGCGAGCGAACTTCGCGATACAACCGCTCGACGGTGGATCCAATCACGACGCCGCTACCGCCGTGCAGCTGCACGGCAGCGTCCACGGTGCGCTGAGCGGCCTCGGTCGCGAACCACTTCGCCATGGCGGCCTCGCGCGTCGTTCGCTCGTCGCCGGTATCGTGCGCCCAGGCGGCGCGATACACAAGCAGTGCGCTAGCGTCAACGTCCGTCGCCATCTGTGCCAGCTTCGCCTGCGTGAGCTGGGCGTCAGCCAGCGGAGATCCAAAAACGTGTCGTTCACTGACGCGGCGTAGCGACTCGTCAAGTGCCCGTCGCGCGATGCCGAGTGCGGCGGCGCCTACAGTCGGCCGGAAGACGTCGAGAGTCGCCAGCGCCACGCTCATTCCTCTGCCTGCTGCACCGACCACGTGCGACACCGGCACCCTGCAATCGGTGAACGTGAGGGTGCCGATGGCGTGTGGAGCGATTATCTCACCGCACCCGCCCGCCTGCACCCCCGGATTATCCGCGTCCACGACCAGTGCGACACACGCACGCTCACCGGCTTCGGGCAACCGGCAGAAGACAACGTAGAAATCGGCGATGGACGCGTTCGAGATCCACGTCTTCTCTCCGTCCACGACATAGAAAGCGCCATCACGTCGCGCAACGGTTTGCATCGCGCCCACGTCGGATCCGGCCTCGGCTTCCGAGATCGCGAACGCGGGGATGGCCTCCCCGGTGGCAACTCTCGGTAGATATCGTCGCTTCAACTCTTCGGTCCCAAAAAGCGATATCGGACCGGCGCCCAGTCCCTGCAGCGCGAATACGAAATCCGCGAGGCCCGAGTAGGAGGCGAGTGTCTCTCGAATGATGCAGAGCGCTCGCGCGTCGAGCTTCTCGCGAGCACCGCCGTAACTGGCGGTCACGGAATTGCGCAGCCAGCCGCTGGCTCCCAGCGATCGCACAAGAGCAACGCAGTGCTCGCTCAGCGCTTGTCCGCGAGGCTCGCGTCCTTCTTGAGGTGCGATCTCGCGCTCCGCCCATTGTCGCACGCTGCTGGCGAGATCGCGATGCCACGGCTCGAAGAACGGCCAGTCCAGATATGACGTATCGCTCATCAGTTGCCCTCGAAGACCGGGGAGGTTTTCGAGACAAAGCCTTGATATGCCCGCGCGAAGTCCTCCGTCTGCATGCAAAGCGCCTGCGCCTCGGCCTCGAGCTTCAGGGCGTCGTCAATTGGCATGGCCAGCTCGTGATGCATGCACCGCTTGGTGAGTGCGTGGGCGAATGTCGGACCGTGGGCAAGCGATGACGCCATGGCCCGCGCGGTTTCAGGAAGATCCGAAGGTTCCACGACGCCGTTGTAGAATCCCCATCGCTCGGCTTCATCAGCTGTCATGAAGCGTCCAGTGTACAGGAGCTCTGCGGCGCGTCCGAAGCCGATGATTCGCGGCAGGATGGCGCACGCGCCCATGTCGGCGCCGCTCAGGCCCACACGCACGAACAGGAAACCGACCTTGCTGAGAGGCGTCCCGTACCGGAGATCGCTCGCCATCGCGAGTATCGCACCGGCGCCCGCACAGATGCCGTCCACGGCCGCGACAATCGGTTGCGGACAATCCCGCATCGCGGCAACCAGTGACCCCGTCATACGCGTGAAACTGAGCAGTCCGTCTAGATCCTCGTCCTCGCGCAGCTCGACGAGCGGCCCGATTATCTCGTGAACATCCCCGCCGGACGAAAAATTGCCGCCCGCGCCGGTGATGACCACGGCCTTCACGTCCGACATGTTCTGCATCGCGCGAAAGGTCGCGATGAGCTCACGATACGATTCGAAGGTGAGCGGATTCTTGCGTTCCGGTCTATCGAGTGTGATGGTCGCGACCCTGTCGCTTACCGACCAGCCGAAATGTCTGGGCTTGTACTCGGATCGCATGATCTCGTCGGTCATGATTCACGCTCGCTCGCCAGCAGCGCCGACCGCTTAAGCTTGCCGAGCAGAGTGTACAACTGATGACGATCTGAATCGCTCAGTCCCTCGAACATGTCTCGAACCCATCCAGCGTGTTCCGGAGTCATTGAGTCGAGCGCACGCTTGCCCTCAGGCGTGAGAGACACGATCTGCGCCCGCCGATCCGGCAACGACGCCGTGCGTGTCACGAGACCTTCACGCGCGAGCCGCTCCACGAGTCCGGTGAGATTTCCGTTTGTCACCATCAGCCGCCGTGACAGCTCGCTCATGGTGATGCCACGCGGCGACTCCATGGCGGCAGCGTCAAGCTGCGCAAGCAGATCGAAGCGCGGGAGGGTTGTGTCAAACTGGGCGCGCAGCGACGTTCTCACGCGGTTCTCGATGATGTTCGTGCACGCGAGCAGGCGGAGCCAGGTCCGAAGTACAGATCTGTCGTCGGCCTGCGTGTCATGTTCCTTCGCCTTGCCGCTGCGCGAAGCTGTTGCCTCCAGCGTGGTACTCACATGACCTCCCCGCCGGCCACCGCGAGCGCCTGCCCCGTGATGGCGGTGGCATGGGGCGAGCAGAGCCACAGAACGGTAGCTGCGACCTCGTCCTGCGTGGTGAGCTGCTTGCGCGGGCTGTTGCGGACCAGTATGCCCAGCGCTTCATCCGCGCTCACGTTTCGCAGGCCCATTATTGCCGTGACTGCCTGATCCGACATTCCGCCTTCAGTGTATCCCGGACATACTGCATTCACCGTGACCCCGTGCTGCGCGATTTCCGCGGCCAGCGAGCGGGTGAGTCCAAGCAGCCCGTGCTTGGAGGCACAGTACGCGGCGAGTGTCGAATAGCCGCGGAGCGCTGCGGTCGAAGCGATGTTTACAATGCGTCCGCGCTTCGCGGCGATCATCGCAGGTACTACCTGCTGCGTGCAGAGGAAGGGACCGGTGAGATTCACCGCAATTGTCCGGCGCCACGTTGCCAGGGATGTGTCGCTGAAAGCCGATGCCGTGGCGTAGCCGGCGTTATTCACGAGGATCGCCGGGTCGCCGAGCGCGTCGGAAGCTGCGGCGAACGCAGCTGCGACCACCTCGGGCGCCGCCACGTCGCACACTATTGATCGAGCCTCGACGCCATGCGTGGCGATCTCGGTGGCACAGTCTTCGAGTGTCTCAGTGTGTCGGCCCATCACCGTGACATTTGCGCCGGCGCGTGCCAGCGAGATCGCGATCGTTCGTCCGAGGCCGTGACCTCCGCCTGTCACGACGGCGTGATCGCCTTTCAGGAGAAGCGTGTCTGTCGTCATTGTGTTGACCGGAGTTTTTCCAGCTCACGTTCGAGCTGGCGTCGTGCGGGGAGATATGAGACTGGCCACCGCTGGGATTCATATCCAAGTTCGGCGGCCGCGCGGAGGGTCCAGTTCGGATCTGAAAGGTGGGGGCGTCCAATGGCGCAGATATCGGCGCGACCGGCAGCGAGGATTGCATTCACCTGGTCGGCGGTGAGGATATTCCCGACGGCGATCGTCCGCACGCCGGCTTCGTTGCGAATGCGGTCACTATACGGAGTCTGGTACATGCGTCCGTAAACCGGTCGCGCCTCCGTGGATGTCTCGCCGGTGGAGACATGGATGATATCGGCGCCAACGCGAGTGAATGCGCGGGCGATTTCCACCGAATCCGCACCGGTGACACCGCCATCAACCCAGTCAGTGGCCGAAATTCGTACAGACATCGGCCGCTCGGACGGCCATTCGGCGCGCATCGCCGAGAATACCTCGAGTGGAAAGCGCAGGCGATTGGCGAGCGATCCGCCGTAATCGTCGTCGCGCCGGTTGCTGAGAGGGGTGATGAAGCTCGACATGAGGTATCCATGCGCGCAGTGCAACTCGATCATGTCGAATCCCGCGGCGACAGCCAGACCAACCGAGCGCACAAACTGATCGGTAACACAACGCATGTCGGCGACTGTCATTCCCCTCGGCGTGTCCATGTCCGGCGTGTACGGAACCGGCGACGGGGCAATGGTCTCCCACCCGTCATCCAGTGACTCGTTGCTCGCTTCCCACGGCAACCTCGTCGAGCCGCGCCGCCCGGAATGGCCGAGTTGAAGGCATACACGCGCATGGCTCTCCGCGTGGGCGAAGTCCACGATCTCGCGCCACGCATTGGAATGAGCCTCGCTGTAC